>NZ_JBFULE010000483.1:0-4038 GCF_056400485.1 Roseateles sp. P5_B10 | reverse complement strand
CCACGCGCCCGGCCGCGCCGCGAGGCCATCACCGACGACGAACGCCAGTACCTGCTCAGCGTCGCCCGCGACACCTGGCGCTGGTTCGAACGCTGGGTCACCAAGGACGACAACGATCTGCCGCCCGACAACGTGCAGTTCGACCCCGACATCGCCGTCGCCCACCGCACGTCGCCCACCAATATCGGCCTGTACCTGCTGTCGGCCTGCTGCGCGCGCGAGTTCGGCTGGCTGCATGACGTCGGCCTGGCCGAGCGCATCGGCCGCACGCTGGACACGCTGGACAAGCTGCCCCGCCACCGCGGCCACTTCTACAACTGGATCGACACCCAGCGCCTGGGCGTGCTGGAGCCACCCTACATCTCCAGCGTGGACAGCGGCAACCTCTGCGCCCATCTGCTGGTGGTCGCGGCGGCCTGCGAGGGCTTTGCGCGCGGGGGCGAGGGCATGCCGCCGCCGCCGGCCGTGGCCGAGGCGCTGAACGCCGTCGCCATGCGGGCGCGCGCCCTTGCGCTGGCCCACGACTTCAGCTGGCTCTACGACCCGCAGCGCCACCTGCTGCACATCGGCGCCGTCGCGGCGCAAGGCTCCGAACCCGGTACCGAGCGGCTGGACCAGAACCACTACGACCTGCTCGCCTCTGAAGCTCGGCTGGCCAGCCTGGTGGCCATCGCCAAGGGCGACATCCCGCCGGCGCACTGGGGCGCGCTCGGCCGACCCTTCTTCTCGCGCGGCCGCGTCACCGGATTGAAGAGCTGGTCGGGCTCGATGTTCGAGATGTTGATGCCCTCGCTGGTGCTGGACGAGCCCACCGGCAGCGCGCTGGCGGAAGCCGCTCGCGCGGCCGTCATGGAGCAGATCCGCGCCGGGCGTGCGGCCGGCCTGCCCTGGGGCGTGTCCGAGAGCGCCTATGCCAAGCGCGACCGGAGCCTGGCCTACCAGTACGGCCCGCAGGGCGTGGCCAGCCTGGCACTGCGCGACACGCCGGTGGAAGAGATCGTCATTGCACCGTATGCCAGCCTGATGGCGACCATGGTGATGCCGCGCGCGGCCGTCGCCAATCTGCGCGCGCTGCAGGCCCTGGGGGCTCGCCATGAGGGCGGCTTCATGGAAGCGCTGGACTACACAGTCGGCCGCCAGCCTGAAGCCACCAGCGACGCAACGCAGACGGGGCGTCGCTTCCAGCGCATCGGCACGACGATGGCCCACCACCACGGCATGTCACTCGTCGCGCTGACCGAGGTGCTGTGCGGCGGCGCGCCGCAGCGCTGGGCTGACGCCGAGCCGCGCTTGTGCGCCGTGCGCTGGCTGCTGCACGAGCGCGCGCCGCACAAGGTGGCGCCACTGCGCGAACCGCCGCCGCAGCCCACTCGAAGCGCACCGCGCCGCGCCCGCATCTCGCTGGTCGTGCCCGAGCTGCATGGCCGCGCCCTACCCGCCACCGCCTGGCTGGGCCATGGGCGCCTCAGCGCGATGGTGCGCGAGCATGGCGGCGGCACGCTGGTCTGGGGCGAGCCGGGTTCACTGGTGTTGGTGAGCCGCTGGCGCGACGATCTGCCGCAGGACCTGCTCGGCCACCACCTGCATCTGCGCGACCTGGACCTGCACTGGAACGGCGCGCCCGAGTCCAGCCCCTGGCGATCGCTCACGCTGCGGCCCACGCCCGGCCCGCAGTGGCGCTATGGCTGCCGCCTGCACCCCGCCAGCGCGCAGTTCACGGCCGAGGGCGAGGAGTTGCACGCCCACACCGAGGCCTGGGTGGCCGTCGAGGACGACGTCGAGCTGCGCCGCATCACGCTGCGCAACCTCGCCCACCGGCCGCGCCGCCTGGCGCTGGTATCCAGCTTCGAGCCCGTGCTGGCGCCGGCCAAGGCCGACCTGGCCCACCCGGCTTTCGGCAAGCTCTTCCTGCAGGCACGTTGGGAACCGGGCCAGCAGGCCCTGAACTGGCAGCGCCTGCCGCGCAGTCCCAACGAGGCGCCCCTGCACGCGGTGCATGCGCTGGTGGGCGTGGAGCTCGAGGGCGGCGCGCGGCTGGACCGTGTGCGCGCCGGTGCCGACCGTGCCCATTGGCTGGCCCGCGGCGGCATGCCCGGTCAGCCCGGCGGCGTCATTGCGCATGCCGGCGTGCAAGCGCTGCTGGGCACCGACGTGGCCGGCCTCAACACCGCGTCTGGCATGCTGGACACCGGCAACGACCCGATCTCGCTGCTGCACCTGGTGCTGCAGCTGCCGCCCGGTGCCAGCGTGACGCTGACGCTGGCCACCGCCGCCGCTCGCGAGCCGCAGACGCTCAGCCACTTGCTGGACAAGCTGCGTCAGCCGGCCCTCGTCGAGCGTGCGCTGACGCTGGCCCACACCATGGCCGGCGTGCGCACCCAAGGCGCCAGCCTCGCGCCGGGCGCCTGGCGGGCCGGCCTCACGCTGCAGACCCTGCTGACCTCGCAGGCCGCACGCGAGAACCTGCCCCTGCCCGAGACCGGCTACGAGCGCGATGCGCTGTGGCGCCATGGCATCTCGGGGGACGACCCCATCATCCTGATGCGCGTGGCCGATCCCACCGGCGTCATCATGGTGCGCGAGCTGTGCGCGCTGTTGCAGGCCCAGGGCAGCCCGCTGCCAGTGGACGTCGTCGTGTTGGACGCCGAGCCGCCGTCCTATCTGGCGCCGGTGTCGCGCGCGTTGCGGTCGCTGGCCGAGCAGCAGACCCATGGGCGCTGCCGCGTGCATGTGCTGTCGGACGAGACCGTGGGGCCGGACACGCGCTTTGCCCTCAACATGCTGGCGCGCGTGCGCTGGTTTGCCGATGGCCGGCCGCTGGCCCAGCAGCTCGAGCGCCTGGGCCAGAGCCACGAGCAAGCCGCCAAGGCCCGGCGCGGCGCCGGCGCGACGCTGGTGTCCAGCCTCGCCGCCCCGCCCGGCGCCGAGGCGCCAGACAGCGACTTCGAGGCCGACAGCGGTGCCTGCCGCTTCGAGCTGACCGAGCAAAGCCAGCCGGCGCGGCCGTGGATCAACGTCATCGCCAACGAGAACTTCGGCTGCCAGGTGTCCGAGCGCGGTGCCGGCATGGCCTGGGCCGGCAACAGCCGGCTGCACCAGATCACGCCCTGGTCGAACGACGCGCTGCTGGACTCGCCCGGCGAATGGCTGATCCTGCACTGCCTGTCCAGCGGCAAGGCCTGGCTGCTCGGCCGCGCCAGCCCGCACCAGAGCGTGTCCCACCTGCCGGGAGCTACGGCCATGGCCTTCCAGCTGCCAGGCATGGTGGTGCGCCTGCGCTGGACGGTGGACGCAACAACCGCCGTCAAGCAATGCCAGGTGGAGTTGCACGCGGCGCCCGGCCGCCCGCCACGCCTGCTGCGGCTGCTGGCCGCCGCGCAGTGGCAGCTGGGCATGGACAGTGGTGCGCGCCGCAGTGTCGTGACGCGACTGGAACCGCCCCAGGGTGATGGTCCGCTGCTGGCCCTGGCCACGCAGGCCGATGGGCTCAATGGCTTCGGCGGCCACACGGCCTGGATGGCACTGCGCCCGACCCGCGAGGGCGATGCGACGGCCGACCAGATCAACAGCCTGGCCAGCGATCAGGCCCTGTGGCCCTGGCCCGCGGACGCCGGCTTCACGCCCGACCTGAACCGGCCGCACCCGTGGACGGCCGCCATTGAGGCCAGCGGCGACCGCCGCCTGCTGTTCGACGACGAAGGCCGCCTCGTCATGCCGCACGCGCTGGATGGCCAGGCCGGTGCTGCCACCGACCCGGCTGCCCTGCTCGCGGTGCCGATCCGACTGGAAGCCGGCCACGCCTGGCATGGCACGGTGCTGCTCGGCCATGCGCAGAGCCTGCCCGCGGCCCGCGAGCAGGCCGCCAACGCCTGGGCGGCCGACCCACTGCGCCGGCTGGCCGCCCAGCGCGAGGTCTGGCGGGCCTTGAGCGCGCCCGTTCAGGTGGCCACGCCCGACCCCGCCTTCGACGCGCTGGTGAACCATTGGCTGCCGGCCCAAGTGCTGGGCTGCCGCATCTGGGCGCGCGCCGGCTTCTAC
>NZ_JBFULE010000482.1:0-4042 GCF_056400485.1 Roseateles sp. P5_B10 | reverse complement strand
GCAAGGACATCGCATGAACACCACGACCACGACAACCGCCGCTCCCACGTTCACGCTGACCCCGCCCGAGGTCATCACGCCGGTGCAACCGGCCGCCGCCGTCGAGGCCGTGCCGCTGAAGGCCGAGGTCAGCAGCCAGGTGGATGCGCAGGTGCAGCGCTTCATCGAGGCGCTGGAGAAGGAAGACCTGCACAGCGAACCCTTCAAGGCCAAGCTGGACAGCGCCTTCCAGCTCGGCCGCCAGGAGATCAGCCTGGCCGCCGGGCTGATGCAGGGCAGCCTGATGCAGCGCAATTTCGTCGGCGCGACCGACACGCCGGCCTACAAGGCCATCGCGGCCATCCGCGGCCAACTCGACGAGCTCAACCCCGGCAAGGACGGCGACCTGCTGCAGCCGCGCAAGCTGCTCGGGATCATCCCCTTCGGCAACAAGCTGGAGGCCTATTTCCGCCGCTTCCAGTCCGCCAGTTCGCAGCTGCAGACGGCCATGACCCAGCTCTACGCGGCCAAGGACGACATCCAGAAGGACGTCATCGACGTCGAGGCCACGCGCAGCAAGCTTTGGGAGGCGATGCAGAAGCTCGCCGCCGCCGCGCGCTTTGCTCGTGTGTTGGACGAACGCTTGGCCACGCGCGTGCAGCAGCTGCAACCCACCGACCCGATGAAGGCCAAGGCGCTGGAGCAGGAGGTGCTGTTCTATGCCCGCCAGAACCTGGCAGACATCCAGACCCAGCAGGCCGTCTGCGTGAACGGCTACCTGGCCCTGGACGTGCTGAAGAAGACCGGCCGCGAGATGATGATTGGCTGCGACCGCGTCGCCACCACCGGCATGAGCGCCCTGGCCGTGGCCCAGACCGTGGCGCGCGCCACTGGCAACCAGATCGAGGTCATGCAGATGCTGCAGGGCGTCAACAAGACCATCGGCGACCTCATCAACCAGACCGGCACGGCGCTGAACCAGCATGTGGACGCGACGGCCGAGTTCTCGGCMAACCCCATGCTGGGCATCCAGCAGATCCAGTCCATGTTCGACCAGACCTTCCAGGCCATGGATGCGATGGACAACTTCCGCAGCAAGGCCATCGAGACCATGGGCACCAACAACAAGCTCATCCAGGAGCAGCTGCAGCGCTCCGAGGGCTACCTGGACCGCGTGCGCCAGYAGCAGGCCAAGGCGGCCGTGTCGGGCGCGGCGGCCATCGAAGGCCCGGTCAAGCTATAGGGAAGCGCTGAACAAGTCCTCACGCGCGGCGCATCCCTGCTTTGGGCGGTCTGCTGCGTTGCAAATCCTCGCCATAGCCAAGCTATGGCTGTGGTTTGCGCCTTGCAGCCCATCCCAAACCAGGGCGCGCCGCATCGCGGGACCTATTCAGCGCTCCCCTGGGCATCAAGCCGGTCGGCCAGCCGGCCCGCCAGCCAGTCCATGAACACGCGCACCCGGCGCGGCGTGTGGCGGCGCTGGCTGAGCACGAACCGCACGGGCAGCGGCGCGGCATCGAAACCTTCGAGCACCTGAACCAGAAGGCCGCCGGCCAGCAGATGCCGCACGCCCTGGAGGGGGAACTGCGCGACGCCGGCGCCTGCCACCGCCGCGGCCTGGTAGGCGTCGGTGTTGTTGACGGTGACGCGTGACGGCAGGGTCAGCGTGCGTTCCTGCCCGCTGGCGTCCACCCAGTCGAAGCGCGGGCGGCGGTCGGCCCAGCTCTGGCTGTAGTGCACCAGGTGGTGGCCCTGCGCGACCAGGTCGTCCGGCGTGGCCGGCGTGCCATGCGCGGCGAGGTAGCCGGGGCTGGCCACGTTGACCATGCGCATCTGCCCCAGCGGCCGCGCCACCAGCAGCGGGTCGTGCACGGCACCCACGCGCAGCACGCAGTCGAAGCCCTCTTCCACCAGGTCGACGCGGCGGTCGGTGCAGCTCAGCTCCACGGTCACGCCGGGGTGGGCGGCCAGGAATTCCGGCAGGGCCGGCAGCACGGCGTCCAGCGCCAGCCGCACCGGCATATCCACGCGCAGCCGGCCGCTGAGCTGCTGGTCCTGCTGGAACAGCGCCTCGATCTCGCCGGCGTCCGCCATCAGCGCGCGGGCCCGCTCGGCGAGCAGCTCGCCGTCCGACGTCAGGCTGACGCGCCGCGTGGTGCGCTGGAAGAGCCGCGTGCCGAGCTGCGCCTCCAGGTCGCGCACGACCTGGCTGACCCGGCCCTTGGGCAGGCCCAGTTCATCGGCCGCACGGCTGAAGTGGGCCAGTTCGGCCACCTGCAAAAAGACACGCAACGAGGCGAGGTCGAGATTGGATGTCATTCAAAGCACAGTCATTTCAGCTGCGGCGACTTTATCCACATCAGAACGAACAATAAATTTCACTCCGTCCACAAACCCCATCCTCTGACGGAGCTGAAATGAGTTCTTCCCCCATCACCCTGATCACCGGCGGCAGCCGCGGCCTGGGCGCCCAGATGGCGCTGGCCCTGGCCCGCGACGGCCACGACATCGTGCTGACCTACCGTGAAGCCGCCGCAGCGGCGGATGCCGTCGTTGCACAAATCCAGGCCCTGGGCCGCCGCGCCCTGGCCCTGCCGCTGGACGTGGCCGACGCCGCTAGCTTCCCGGCCTTCGCCGAGCGCTTGGACGCCGGCCTGAAGGCCTGGGGCGCCAGCCAGCTCGGCGGCCTCATCAACAACGCCGGCACAGGCGCCCACGCCAGCTTCGCCGAGACGACGCCGGCCCAGTTCGACGCGATGCTCGCCATCCACCTGAAAGGCCCCTTCTTCCTGACCCAGGCGCTGCTGCCCTTGCTGGCCGACGGCGCGAGCGTCCTCAACGTCTCCAGCGGCCTGGCCCGCTTCACCATCCCCGGCTATGCCGCCTATGCGGCGATGAAGGGGGCGGTGGAAGTGCTGACCCGTTACCAGGCCAAGGAGCTGGCGGCCCGCGGCATCCGCGTCAACACGCTGGCGCCGGGTGCGATCGCGACCGACTTCGGCGGCGGCGCGGTGCGCGACAACGCGGAGCTGAACCGCTTCGTCGCTTCGGTCACGGCGCTGGGCCGGGTCGGCGAGGCCGAGGACATCGGCGGCGCTGCGGCCGCGCTGATGCGCCCCGGTGCGGGATGGATCACCGGCCAGCGCATCGAAGCCTCGGGCGGCATGTTCCTTTGAATCAGCGCGTCKGGATGGCGCGGCGCGGCTAGGCGGCGCCGCGGCCCTGCTGGCTGGTGAAGTAGGCCACCTTGCGCGCGCGCATGACCTCGCCCAGAGGCCGGTGCGCCACCAATGCCTGCCAGGGGTCGAAGACACCGGCTTCGACGCGAGCGATGAAATCGACGTCGGTCGACGGCGCTTCCAGCACCAACTCGGCCACGTCGACGAAGGGCGCGACGGACTCGGGCCATTCGACGGACGCGTCCTCCAGCGGCGTGCGCGCCTCATGGACGAAGAATTGCAGCTGCAGCCGGTACTTCAACGGGCCGGCCGCCGCCTGGGCAGCGAGATCGCCGGCCCAGTCACCGTTGACCTCGGTACGCGGCTTCAGCCCGGCGGGCGGCAGCAGGCGCAATTTGACGGCGGCGGGGCCGCAGCTGATGGGCAGCGTGCTGGCAAAGGCCTCGGTCGCGAACCCCGTGAAAGGCTTGCCGGCCGTCGCGGCCAGCTTCTTGAGCTGCTTGAAGCCGCCAATGAAGCCGAAGGTCTTGAACATCCAGCCGATCACGGCGCCCGGGCTGCGGCCGGCTGCCTCGACGAGACCGAAGAAATGGCGGCTGTCGGGAAACGCAAAGGCCGTCTGGTTGATCAGCGACAGGTCCTGGTGATCGGTGCGGCCGCCGAGGGCCGCTTCACCATCGACGCCGAAGACCCGCATCGCAAAGCCGCGGATGTCGGGCCGGCGGTTGCTCTGCTTGTCCATCGCGCCGTTGGACAGCCGCACCCAGACCTCGTGCTCACCCGGCTCGGCAAAGAGGCCGTGGCGGGCATGCCCTGGCAGGCCCTGCGGCACACGCAGCCGCCCGCGCACCGCGGCAACGCCCTTGCGGTGCAGTGCACGGCCG
>NZ_JBFULE010000481.1:0-4046 GCF_056400485.1 Roseateles sp. P5_B10 | reverse complement strand
GATGCAGACCTTGCTGAAGGCTTTGGCGAAACCCTTGTAGATCTCCCAGTCACTGCGCGACTGCCAGACCGGGTCCACGGCCGCGGACAGCGGGTGGATGAAGGGGTGCATGTCGCTGGTGTTGAGGTCGTTCTTCTCGTACCAGCTGGCGGTGGGCAGCACGATGTCGCTGTACAGGCAGGTCGTGCTCATGCGGAAGTMCAGCGTCACGAGCAGGTCCAGCTTGCCCTGCGGCGCTTGGGCATGCCAGCGCACTTCGTTGGGCTTGGCGTCGTCCACGCCGWGGTCCATGCCCTGCACGCCGTTCTCGGTGCCGAGCAGGTGCTTGCAGAAATACTCGTGGCCCTTGCCGCTGGAGCCCAGCAGGTTGGAGCGCCAGACGAACATGTTGCGCGGCCAGTTCTGCGGCGCGTCGGGGTCTTCGCAGCTCATCTGCAGCGAGCCGTCGCGCAGGCCGCGCACGACGTAGTCCTTGGGCTCCATGCCGGCGGCAGCGGCATCCTTCACCACCTGCATCGGGTTGGTCTTGAGCTGCGGCGCGCTGGGCAGCCAGCCCATGCGCTCGGCGCGCACATTGCAGTCGATCAGGCTGCCGGCGAACTCGGCACGCTCGGCCTCGGTCGCCAGTGGTGACAGCACCTCGTCCACGTTCAGCTTCTCGTAGCGCCACTGGTCGGTGTGGGCGTAGAAGAAGCTGGTGCTGTTCATCTGGCGCGGCGGCCGGATCCAGTCCAGCGCGAAGGCCAGCGCCGTCCAGCCGGTCTGCGGGCGCAGCTTCTCCTGGCCGACGTAATGCGCCCAGCCGCCACCGCTCTGGCCGATGCAGCCGCACATCATCAGGAGGTTGATGACACCGCGGTAGTTCATGTCGCAGTGGTACCAGTGGTTCATCGCGGCGCCGATGATGATCATCGACTTGCCCTTGGTCTTGTGCGCGTTCTCGGCGAACTCGCGCCCCACGCGGATGACCTGCGCGCGCGGCACCCCGGTGATGGCTTCCTGCCAGGCGGGCGTGTAGGGGGCGTTGTCGTCGTAGCTCGCGGCACCCGAGCCGAAGCCGCGGTCGATGCCGTACTGGGCAGCCTGCAGGTCGAAGACGGTGGCGACAAGCACCTCGCCGTCCTGCGTCTTCAGCGTGGTGGCCGGCACGCGGGCGCAGTGGCTGACGCCGTCCTGCTGAGGGTTGGGCGTGAAGTGCGCGCTGGCGCTGCCGGCGAAATAGGGGAAGGCAACGTCGACGATGTCGTGCGCCTGCTCGCCGTCCTCGACGAGGGAGAGCTTGAGCTTGACGTCACCGCCACCCTCGGCTTCCCTGGCTTCGAGGTTCCACTTGCCGGTGTCGTCGCGGCCCTCTGAACCCCAGCGAAAGCCGATGGAGCCGTGGGGCAGCACCAGGCGGCCGGTGGCGTCGTAGGCCAGCGTCTTCCACTCCGGGTTGTTGCTCTGGCCCATCTGGCCGGCCAGGTCGCTGGCGCGCAGGTAGCGCCCGGGCACGCGGGTCTTGCGGCCGTCGGGCAGGGTCTGCTCCTCCAGCAGCACGAGCAGCGGCAGGTCGGTGTAGCGGCGCGCGTAGTCGTCGAAATAGGGGCTGCGCTCCTTGAAATAGAACTCGTTGAGCGCGACGTGGCCCATGGCCATGGCCAGTGCCGCGTCGGTTCCCTGCTTGGGGTGCAGCCACAGGTCGGCCAGCTTGGCGACCTCGGAGTAGTCGGGCGTCACCGCCACCGTCTTGGCGCCCTTGTAGCGCACCTCGGTGAAGAAGTGGGCGTCCGGCGTGCGCGTCTGCGGCACGTTGCTGCCCCAGGCAATGATGTAGTTGCTGTTGTACCAATCGGCCGATTCGGGCACGTCGGTCTGCTCGCCCCAGACCTGCGGGCTGGCCGGCGGCAGGTCGCAGTACCAGTCGTAGAAGCTCATGCAGACGCCGCCGATCAGGCTCAGATACCGGCTGCCTGCCGCGTAGCTGACCATGGACATCGCCGGGATGGGCGAGAAGCCGATGACGCGGTCCGGGCCGTGCTCCTTGATCGTGTAGACGTTGGCCGCAGCGATCAGCTCGTTGACCTCGTCCCAGGTGGAGCGCACGAAGCCGCCCATGCCGCGCAGCTGCTGGTAGTCACGCCGGGCGCTCTCGTCGCTCTGGATCAGCGCCCAGGCATCGACCGGGCTCTTCGAGACCGCCAGCGCCTCGCGCCAGCGCTTGAGCAGGCGGCCGCGCACCATCGGGTACTTCAYGCGGTTGGCGCTGTAGAGATACCAGCTGTAGCTCGCGCCCCGCGCGCAGCCGCGCGGCTCGTGGTTGGGCAGCTCGGGGCGGGTGCGCGGGTAGTCGGTCTGCTGGGTCTCCCAGGTGACGATGCCGCCCTTGACGTAGATCTTCCATGAGCAGGAGCCGGTGCAGTTCACGCCGTGCGTGCTGCGCACGATCTTGTCGTGCGCCCAGCGGTTGCGGTAGGCGTCCTCCCAGGTGCGGTCCTCGCCGGTGCTCACGCCGTGGCCACCGGCGAAGACCTCCTTGGGCAGCTGGAAGGCGGTCAGTCGATCCAGGAAATGGGACATTGATTTCTCCGTTAGCAGGACAGGGGGGCGTGGCGACGGCCGTAGAACCACCAGCAGATGGCCATGCAGCTCAGGTAGAACGCCAGGAAGCAATAGAGCGCGGCCTCGGGGCCGCCGGCCAGCGTGATCGCGCTGCCAAAACTCTTGGGAATGAAGAAGCCGCCGTAGGCACCGACGGCTGAGCACAGGCCGAGTGCCGCGGCGCCCTGGGCCTGCGCTTCGGGCAAGGTACGTCGGCTTTGCTGCGCCTCGCGCACGAAGCCCAGCGGCACCATGCGGAAGGTGCTGCCGTTGGCGATACCGGCGGCGACAAAGAGCAGCAGGAAGCTGGCGCCGAACAGCCAAGCGCCGCCTTCCATGCCCAGGCTGGCCAGCACGCCGACGACGCCCAGCGCCAGGCCGCCGAAGCAGGCCAGGCTGACGCGCGCGCCGCCGAAGTCGTCGGCCACCCAGCCGCCCAGCGGCCGCGCCAGCGCGCCCAGCAACGGACCCAGCCACACCAGGTGCTGCGCGCCCTCGAAGCCGGGGAACTGGCTGCGCAACAGCAGCGGGCCGGCCGCCGCGAAGCCGATGAAGCTGCCGAAGCTGCCCAGGTAGAGCCAGCTCATCAGCCAGCTGTGGCGGTGCGTGAAGAGCTGGGCCTGCTCGGCCATGCCAACACCGGCCGAGGGCAGGTCGTCCATGCCGAACCAGGCCGCCATGCTGGCAAGCGCGATCAGCGGCAGCCACACCAGGCCGGCATTGGCCAGCCACAGCCCGCCCGATTGAGCGGGCAGGCCGAAGAGGTCCAGCGTAATGACCACCGGCACAGCCCATTGCACCAGGCCCACGCCGAGATGGGCACAACCGGCGCCCAGGCCCAGCGCCCTGCCCTGCTCGCGCGCCGGGAAGCAGGCGCTGATGTGGGCCATGCCGCTGGCGAAGTTGGCGCCGCCCAGGCCGCACAGCAGGGCCAACACCACCATCCATTCATAGGGCGTGGCGGGGTCCTGCACCGCCAGCGCGATGCCAGCGGCCGGCAGCAGCAAGCTGGCCGTGGACAGGGCCGTCCAGCGCCGCCCGCCGACCCAGGACACGGCAAAGCCGTAGAAGATGCGCAGCGTGGCGCCGCACAGCGCCGGCAACGCGCTCAGCCAGAACAGCTGGTTGGTGCTGTAACGGAAACCAGCCGCCGGCAGGTGCACGACGAGCACCGACCACAGCATCCACACCGCGAACGACAGCGCCAACGCGGGAATGGCGACCCAGAGGTTGCGCAGCGCCACCGCCCGGCCATGGCCGGCCCAGAAATCCGGGTCTTCCGGATTCCAGCGCAGTGGGAGGGAGAGGGTCTTTGGCACGATGGTCATGCTCCGCGGCGGGGGCTTCTCTGCCCATCCACCGCCGGTCGGGGTGGACCGGCGCGGAAGGAGGAGGCTGGCAAGTGAAGGCATCGTTCTTTCGGACGAGGAGCGCGCGCCGGGCCTGAAAAGCAAGAAGGCCCGAAG
>NZ_JBFULE010000480.1:0-4059 GCF_056400485.1 Roseateles sp. P5_B10 | reverse complement strand
GGCCAGGTAGTCGTCCCAGCTGCGCCATTCGGGGCGCAGCGTCAGCACCATGTCGGGTTCGGTGTCGACGCTGCGATAGCCCAGCAGGCGCAGTGACGGTGAGACGTGCTGGGCGGCCATGCCGAGGTCCTTGATCAGCGCCAGGTCGGACTGGCCGTCGAGCTTGTCGGCGCGGCGCAGCCGGTAGATGGCTTCGCAGACGCCATGCCAGAGCTGGCCCTCATCGGCATGCGGCGCCAGGGCCATGGCGCGCGCGCCCCAGACGAGCAGGTTGCCGCAGACCAGCAGATGCTCCTTGAGCCCGGCCATGGGTGCATCGACCAGCTTCTTGCTGCCGGGCTTGCGCAGCTGGGCGCCGCCGACGGCCACGCGCTGCAGCAGTAGCGCCGCGACTGGCGCACCATCGGCATAGGCCATGGCGTAGCGCGGCTCGATGTTGTCCGGCGCATGCTGCTCCAGCACGCGCAGGTAGTCGCGCGACAGGAAGAGGGTCTGCGCCGCGAGCGCGTCCCAATGTGCCGGGTTCAGGAAGTCGACGCGGTCGGCCAGCACCAGTTGCAGGCCCGAGGCTGTGCGCCGCGCGACGCGCCTGGCCTTGATGTCCTGCAGGGCCTGGACGGGGTTGACCACCTGGGGCTTGAGCTTGCCGAGGGCGCGGCCGGTGCGCTTGAGCTTGGCCACGGTGGCCTGCAGGGGCTTCTTGGCGAGGGGCGATATGGGCATTAATGGTGGAGTGACAACGGGATGCAAAGGCTAACTCAATCGATTCAAGCGGAAGGTATTTGGACACGAAGTTCGTGCAACACGAACTTCGTGTGATACGCTTGATGCCATGAAGAACGTCACCGTGTCCATGGACGACGCCGTGGCCGAATGGGCCCGGTTGGAGGCCGCGCGGCGCAACACCAGCGTGTCTCGCCTGCTGGGGGAACTGCTGGGCGAGAAGATGCGCCACGACGACGCCTATGAGCGCGCGCTGCAGGATTKGCTGCATCGGGAGCGCTCCTGGGCTTCGGACGGCCAGCCTTACCCTGGGCGAGGCATCCTGTGAGCGATCCCGTCTTCGTCGACACCTCCGTGCTGCTGTTCAGCGAGGACGGCGCCCGCCCCGCTGAGCGCGAGCAGGTGCTGGCCTGGCTGCGCGAGCTGTGGGCCACCCGCACCGGCCGGGTGTCGGTGCAGGTGCTGAACGACTTCTACCTGCTGGCCACGCGCCAGGTCACGCCGCCCATGCCGCAAGGCGATGCGCGTGCCGAGGTGCGCCGCTACCAGCACTGGCGTCCGTGGGCGACGGACCAGGCGACTGTCGAATCCGCCTGGTCGCTGGAAAGCCGCTTCGGCCTGCCATTCGCCGACGCCCTTGTCGTCGCCAGCGCCAAGGCGCAGGGCTGCACTCGACTGYTCAGCCTGGCCCTGCCGCACGAAGCCGTCTTCGACAGCGTGCAGGTGTTCAACCCCATCGTGACCGCCCCATGAGCCTCGACCAAGCCCTTGCCCAGATCCGGCCCGACGTGCGCGCGGCACAGGCTTACGTCGTCCAGCCGAGCACCGGCTTCGTCAAGCTGGACATCATGGAGAACCCCTACCGCCTGCCGACCGAACTGCAGTTGGCGTTGGGCGAGCGCCTCGGCGCCGTTGCCATCAACCGCTACCCGGCCGAGCGCACCGCCGACCTGGCCGCGGCGCTGAAGGTCCATGCCGGCCTGCCCGAGGCCTTCGGCATCACGCTGGGCAATGGCTCGGACGAACTCATCAGCCTGCTGACGCTGGCCGTGTCCAAGCCTGGTGCGGTCATCCTGTCGCCGCTGCCCAGCTTCGTCATGTACGAGATGTCGGCGCGGCACCAGCACCTGCGTTTTGTCGGCGTGCCGCTGCAGGCTGGAGACTTCGAGTTGGACGAGGCCGCCATGCTGGCCGCGATTGCGGAGCATCAGCCGGCACTCATCTACCTCTCCTACCCCAACAACCCGACCGGCAACCTCTGGGACGCCGCCGCCATCGAGCGCATCGTCGCCGCGGCGCCTGGCCTGGTCGTCATGGACGAGGCTTACCAACCCTTTGCATCCTCCGACAGCCTGGCGCTGATGGCCTGCCACCCGCACGTGCTGGTGATGCGCACCATGAGCAAGTTCGGCCTGGCCGGCGTGCGGATCGGCTATCTCTGTGGTTCGGCCGAGCTGGTCGCGCAGATCGAGAAACTACGCCCGCCCTTCAACGTCAGCGTGCTGAACGCCGAGGCCGCGCTGTTCGCGCTGGAGCATGCCGAGGTCTACGCCGCCCAGGCCGCCGAGCTGCGCCAGCAGCGTGAGCGCCTCTTCAGCGCCTTGCAGGCCATGCCCGGTGTCACACCCTGGCCAAGCCAGGGCAATATGATCCTGGCCAGGGTTCAGGACGCCGCCGCCACCTTCGCGGCGCTGAAGGCCCGGGGCGTGCTGATCAAGAACGTCTCGGCCATGCACCCGCTGCTAGCGAACTGTGTGCRCATCACGGTCGGAACGCCCGACGAAAACACCCTGCTGCTCCAAGCGATTCAAGCATGTCTGAACTGAACGCCTCCACAACCGCGCGCATCGCCGAAGTCACTCGCAACACCCGCGAGACGCGCATCACGGTGCGCGTCAACCTGGACGGCACGGGCCAGTCCAAGCTGCAGACCGGCATCGGCTTCTTCGACCACATGCTGGACCAGATCGCCCGCCACGGCCTGATGGACCTGGACATCCATTGCGAGGGTGACCTGCACATCGACGGCCACCACACCGTCGAGGACGTCGGCATCACGCTGGGCCTGGCCGTCGCCAAGGCCGTGGGCGACAAGGCCGGCCTGACGCGCTACGGCCACAGCTATGTGCCGCTGGACGAGGCCCTGTCGCGGGTCGTCATCGACCTTTCCGGCCGGCCGGGCCTGCACATGGACTGCAAGTTCACGGCCGGCAGCGTCGGCGCCTTCGACACCCAGCTGACCTTCGAGTTCTTCCAGGGCTTCGTCAACCACGCGCTGGCCACGGTCCACATCGACAACCTGAAGGGCCACAACGCCCACCACCAGGCCGAAACCATGTTCAAGGCTTTTGGCCGCGCGTTGCGCATGGCGACGACGCCGGACCCGCGCTCCGCAGGCGTGATCCCGTCGACCAAGGGCTCGCTGTGAGCCGCGCCTTGCTCCGCAGCCTCGCGGCACTGGCGTTGAGCGGCCTGTTTGCCGTGGGCGCCATGGCGCAGGAAGGGCAGCCTTGCCCGCGGCCGGGCACCCAGGAGGACATGCCCCAGATGCTGGGCCCGGGCTTTGAGCGCATGATGACCCATGGCTTCGAAGCCACCATGCCCGGCGGCGGCTGCAGCATCCGCTACAAGCATCCGAGCGGCATGTGGGCCGACGTCTACATCTACCAGGCCCAATTGGGTCGCGTCGAGGACGTTGCGCGAGATCCCCGGTTGCTGGAGGAGTTCAAGTCCGCGATGAGCGGCATCGTCAAAGGCTGGCAGCAGCGTTACCCCGACACCAAGGTGCGCGACGTCGTCGCGCAATATGAGAACCACGGCCAGAGCCGAACCGAGGTCTTGGTGGGCTGGGCCACGATCGACCGCCCCGAGAAGGAAGTTTTGCGCAGCTATGTGCAGCTGTGGAGTGGCGGTGGCTCCATCTGGAAGCTTCGCACCACCTTCCCCGGCGTCGACAAAGCCGTGTCCGAGCCCGCCGTGACGGCACTGGGCAATGCGCTGGTCGACCTGTCCCGGGGGAAGCCATGACCCGCACCGTTGCCGTCGTCGACTACGGCATGGGCAACCTCCGCTCGGTGTCTCAAGCTGTCATCCATGCCGCCGAGGGCCAGGGTTTCGAGGTGGCCATCACTTGCGACCCCGAAGTAGTGCGCGCCGCCGAGCGTGTTGTGCTGCCCGGCCAGGGTGCCATGCGCGACTGCATGCGCGAGCTGGCCGACTCGGGTGTCAAGGAAGCCGTGCTTGAAGCCGCCGCCACCAAGCCGCTGCTGGGCGTGTGCGTTGGCATGCAGATGCTGCTGGATCACAGCGAGGAGCAGGACACGCCCGGCCTGGGGC
>NZ_JBFULE010000479.1:0-4074 GCF_056400485.1 Roseateles sp. P5_B10 | reverse complement strand
GATGGACAGGATGGTCGGCTCGGCTGCGCGCTGCAACCAGGCGGTGACCCGGCCCTTGGCGTCCAGCCCCGCTTCCAGGTGCTGGGCGGTGACGGTGTGGAAATAGTCGTGATGCAGGTCGTCCTCGCGCGTCCAGGTCAGCTTGACCGGCACGCCCTGCATGGCCTGCGACACCAGCGCCGCCTCGACCGCGAAGTCGGGCTTGGACTTGCGCCCGAAACCGCCCCCGAGCAGCGTCACGTTCACCGTCACCTTGGCCAGGTCCAGGCCGAGCCGCTGGGCGACCCGCTCGCGCGCGGCCTGCGGCGACTGCACCGAGGTCCAGACCTCGCAGCGGCCGTCCACGATGCGCGCGGTGGCGGCCGGCGGCTCCATCGTCGCGTGCGCGAGGTGGGGCACGTAGTAGTCCGCCGCCACGCGCCTGGCGGCCTTGCCGAGTGCCGCCTCGGCGTCGCCGTCGTTGCGCACCACCTTGCCGCCCGGCTTGGCCACGGCGGCCTCCAGTTCCTTGCGGAAGGCGGCCGAGTCATAGCTCGCGTGCGCGCCATCGTCCCAGACGATCTTCAGCGCCTCGCGGCCCTTCATCGCGGCCCAGGTGTCCTTGGCCACGACGGCCACGCCGCCCAGCGGCTGGAACTCCGACGGTGGCGGCGTGCCCGCCAGCTCGATGACCTTGACGACGCCCGGCACCTTCAGCGCCTCGGAAGAGTCGACGGACTTGAGCTTGCCGCCCAGCACCGGCGGCCGCGCGACGACGGCGTAGAGCATGCCCGGCAGCCGCGTGTCGATGCCGTACTGCGACTTGCCGGTGACGATGACCTCGGCGTCCACCAGGTGGCTGTCCTGCTTGCCGATGTAGCGGAAGTCCTTGGCGTCCTTCAGCTTCAGCGCCTCGCGCTTGGGCACGTCCAGCTTGGCGGCGGCCTCGGCCAGCGCGCCATAGCCCAGCGAGCGGCCGCTGGCCTTGTGCGTGACGGCGTGGTTGCCGGCCTGCACCTCGGCCACCGGCACGCCCCAGGCCTGGGCCGCGGCCAGCTCCAGCATGGCGCGCGCGGCCGCGCCGCAGCGGCGCATCGGCATGAACCAGTGCCGCATGCTGCGCGAGCCGTCGGTGTCCTGGTTGCCGTATTTGTCCTCGTCGCCCGGGGCCTGCACGACCTTGACACGGGCGAAGTCGGCCTCCAACTCGTCGGCCAGCACCTTGGGCAGGCTGGTGCGCACGCCCTGGCCCATCTCCGAGCGGTTGACGACGATGCTGACCGTGCCGTCGGGTGCAATGGCCACAAAGGTGCGCGGGCTGTCCTGGATGCCATGGGGCATGCCGTCGCCGCCGTATTTCTTGGGCTCGTCGGCGCCGGCCATGCCGGGCAGGCCGACGGCAAGCACCAGTCCCGTCAAGGGCAGGGCGCTCAGCAGCGAGCGGCGGCTCAGGCCCGTGTCACTCAGCAGTAGCGGGGGAATGAAGGCGTTCATGCGGCACCGCCTTCCAGGCCGGCGGCCGTCTTGATCGCGCTGCGGATGCGCGTGTAGGTGCCGCAGCGGCACAGGTTGCCGCTCATGGCCGCGTCGATGTCGGCGTCGGTGGGCTTGGGCTTTTGCTGCAGCAGGGCTGTCGCGCTCATGATTTGACCCGCCTGGCAGTAGCCGCACTGCGGCACGCCGAGCTTGACCCAGGCGTGCTGCACGGCCTGTCCGGTCTTGGTCGCGCCAACGCCTTCGATGGTCACGACGCGCTTGCCTGCCGCGGCGGACAGCGGCGTCTGGCAGGCGCGCACCGGCTGGCCATCGAGGTGCACCGTGCAGGCGCCGCACAAGGCGAGGCCGCAACCGAACTTGGTGCCCGTCATGCCGAGATGGTCGCGCAGCACCCACAGCAGCGGGGTCTCGTCGCTGGCCTCTACCGTCATCGATTGGCCATTGATCTGCAATGTCGTCATCGAAGTCTCCACGGGTCGGAAACGTGCGCGGAACCGGCGCATTCGGCTACAGCAGCCGCGAACGCTACACGTTTCCGGCCAAACGCGCTGGCGGCTCAGTGCGATTGCTCGTCCAGCATCTGCGCCAGCGCCTGCGCGAAGGCGTGGGCGTCGCCCGGCCAGCGCGCGCTGAGGTAGTGGCCGTCGCGGACCGTGAAACCGCGGCCGAGGTGCTGGGGCGTGTCGCGCAGCAGGGGTGGCGGGCCGGCGTCGAAGTCCCGCGGGCTGGCCAGCAATGACTGCACTTCGGTCTGCAGCGGTGTGGGATAGGTGCGGTAGTAGCTGCCCAGCCAGGCGGCCGTCATCAGCCAGGCCGTCATTTCCTGCTGCTTCGTCAGGCCGGTGGTTCGCCGGCCGTGCAGCACGGACTTGCCGTCGGCGCGCTTCGAGCGGGCCGCCAGCAGCACGCCGTGGCAGATGGCGGCGACCGGCTTGTCGGCCGCGAACTGCGCCGCCACCACCGCCTGCAGCCGAGGCGATTCGAGATAGACCTTCATGCCCGGCGCATGGCCACCGGGCAGCAGCAGGGCGTCGACGCTGCCGGCGTCGATGTCGTCATAGGGAACAGGTTGCCGGAACGCCTCGCTCTGCACCATCGCCGCATGCGCCTCGCGGGCCGTGGCATCGGCCCTGAGCACGGATTTCCAAGGTCCCAAGCCTTTGCCATCCAGCATGCGCGGATCAGCCTGGGCGGGGCGGCCGTCGGGCGTCGCGAAGCGGATGGTGTGGCCCCGTGCCGTCAGCAGCTTCCAAGGGATGCCTGCCTCGGAGGGGTCGTAGTCCTGGGCGGGCAGGGGGATGAGGATGCGGGCCATGTTGAGCATCCTAAAGACAGAAAGGTGCCGATGCTGCTAGGCTGCCCCGCGCCCGCCAGCGGTGGCGGAACGGGAGCGAGGCATGGCGGAATTGACGGTCAACGGCAAGCGGATGCAGTTCGAGGCGGAGGCCGACACGCCGCTGCTGTGGGTGCTGCGCGAGCAGCTCAGCCTCACGGGCACCAAATACGGCTGCGGCGTCGCCCAGTGCGGCGCCTGCACGGTGCACATCGACGGCGCGCCGGTGCGCAGTTGCGTGATGCCGGCCTCGGCGCTGACGGCGGCGCAGAAGATCACCACCATCGAGGGGCTGGCGCCGAATGCTTCGCACCCGCTGCAGAAGGCCTGGGATGCGCTGGACGTGCCGCAGTGCGGCTTCTGCCAGAGCGGCATGCTGATGGCCGCCGCGGCGCTGCTGAAGGCCAAGCCCAAGCCGACCGATGCCGACATTGACGCGGCCATGACCAACATCTGCCGCTGCGGCACCTACAACCGGGTGCGCGCCGCCATCCATCTGGCCGCGGGCCAGGTGCAGCGCAAGCAGATCCCCATCGTCATCGAAGGGGGCCAGGCATGAGCCCCGCACGGCCGCCCGAAGGGGCTCAACGCCCGCTTGGCGGGACAGCGCGCAGCGCGAAGGGTGCACCAATGAGCGCGGTTCTTTCCCGTCGAAGCTTTCTGCACACGAGCGCCGCCGCCGGCGGGCTGATGGTGGGCTTCCACGTGCCAGGCCTTGCCGAGGGTGAAGCCACGCCCGAGCTGAACGCCTGGGTGCAGATCCTGCCGGACGAGAGCGTTGTCATCCGCATCGCACGGTCGGAGATGGGGCAGGGCACGTTGACCGGCCTGGCCCAGCTCGTGGCCGAGGAGCTGGAGTGCGACTGGGCCAAGGTGAAGACCGAATACCCGACGCCCGGCCAGAACCTCGCGCGCAACCGCGCCTGGGGCAGCATGAGCACGGGCGGCAGCCGCGGCGTGCGCGAGTCGCACGAGTACGTGCGCAAGGGCGGGGCGCTGGCGCGGGCGCTGTTGATCCAGGCGGCGGCCAACCAATGGCAGGTGTCGGTGGTGGAGTGCACGACCTCGGCGGGCTGGGTGGTGCATGCCGGCAAGCGCTTGAGTTACGGCCAGCTCGCCGCCGAGGCCGCCAAGCTGGCCGCGCCGGCCGACATCCAGCTCAAGCCGGCCAAGGAGTGGACGTTGGCGGGCAAGCCGATGAAGCGGCTGGATACCCGCCCCAAGCTCGACGGCTCGCAGGTCTACGGCATGGACCTGCAGCTGCC
>NZ_JBFULE010000478.1:0-4081 GCF_056400485.1 Roseateles sp. P5_B10 | reverse complement strand
CATGCGTTCCTTGCCGACCAGGCCCACGCGCTTGCGCGCCGCGCCGTTGGCCAGTTGCTCGTCGATGATGGCCGTGCCGGGATAGCCACCGGCACGCGCGCCGCCAGCGCGGCGCACCTTCTGGATGGCCCAGGTGATGGCCGCTTCGACCGGCGTGGTCGTCTCGTTGATGTCGTGGCCGTAGAGGCACAGGCCGGCTTCCAGGCGCAACGAGTCGCGCGCGCCCAGGCCGATGGGCTTGACCTCGGGTTGCGCCAGCAGCTTGCGGGCGAAGGCGATCGCGTGATCCTGGTGGACCGAGATTTCGAAGCCATCCTCGCCGGTGTAGCCCGAGCGGGTCAGGAAGAAGTCAATGCCGTCGACATAGAAGAAGCCGCCGGTCATGAAGGTCAGCTTTTCGACACCGGGAATCAGGCGGCTGAGCGCGTCGACGGCCAGCGGGCCTTGCAGCGCCAGCAGCGCGCGCTCAGGCACGGGAATGACCTCGCAGCGCGAGCCGATGTGCTTTTGCATGTGAGCAATGTCCTGCTCCTTGCAGCCGGCGTTCACCACCACGAACAGGTCGTCGGGGCGCTTGCAGACCATCAGGTCGTCCAGCAGGCCGCCCTGGTCGTTCGTGAAGAGGGCATAACGCTGCTTGAAGACGCCGAGGTCGACGATATCGACCGGCACCAGGGTCTCGAGCGCAGCGGCGGCATCCGAGCCGACCAGGCGCACCTGGCCCATGTGCGACACATCGAACAGGCCGGCGGCCGCTCGCGTGTGCTTGTGCTCGGCCATCACGCCGGCGGGGTATTGCACCGGCATGTCGTAGCCGGCGAAGGGCACCATCTTGGCGCCGAGTTCGACGTGAAGGGCGTGCAGGGGCGTTTGCAGCAAAGAGGACATCAAGTGCTCCGACGAAATTCGGGTTTGGATGTCCTCGCTGTCCCTGGTACCTGAGAGATTGACAAGGCGGTGTGCAGTCCCGCGCAAGCTTGCCCCTTCGGTGAGCCGACTCCAGGGTCGGCTTCTCTCCAGTGAGGAACGTCGGGAGTGTCTGCCACTGGTGGCGCCCACTCAAGACGTTTGTCAGTCCTTTTGCCTGAGCGTTCGGATCGCTAGACCCTGCGCCTTCGGCGGCCCCCAACTTCAGCGGGGCGCTCTCCTGACGAGTGAGGATTCTATGCACATCTAGGGGGCTGTCCGCGCAAGCAGCTAGGGGCAGACTCGCGGCTCATCATTTATGAGGAGCCGCCATGTTGCCCATCCGCGCCGCGCTTGCCCTAGCGATTGCCTCCTTGGCGGCCCCCGCCGGAGCCGTCACCAGTGTCACGGTGCAGCTGGGTGTGAACCCGAATTTCTTCGGCGGCACCGGCCCGGTGAATACCTTGCTGACCCAGCCCAGCACCGCTGAACTGAGCAGCGGCCTCGTGACCGGCGGCTTCAATTCCAGCGGCGCCGCCCATGCCTTCGCACAGGCCGGCACCCTGAAGATGGACGGCACCTCGACGGGCAGCCTGAACAGCCTGGCGCGGGCGACCTTCCGCGACGATTTCAAGCTGGATCTGGCCGGGGTTGCCGCGGGCACCCAGGTGGTCGTGCAGTTCGATCTGCTGCTGAGTGGCAGCTTCAGTGTCGGCGCGTCCAATGAGGCTGCGGCGAACTGGCAGGTGCGCGCCGACGTGGGTGGTGGCGCCTTCGACCTGGGCGCTGGGGGGCATCTGTACAACAACTCCCCGACGCTGGCCATCCACGGCTATGTGGGTGATCCCATCGGGATATTGCACGGCACGGCCACCATCAACACCGGCCAGATGCTGCCCCTGTATGTGGAGCTGGAAGCCTCGGCCCAGACCTCATACAACGGTCAGGGCGGCGCCTTGGCCACGGCCGCCTTCGACCTGGGGCACACGCTGCGCTGGGGCGGCATGACGGTCTCTCTGAACGGCGTGCCGCAAAACCAGGTGACGCTGACCTCGGGCTCGGGATTCAACTACCTGCAGGCCGCGCCTGTGCCCGAGCCGGGCACCTTGCTGATGGCCCTGTGCGGTGCCGCCGTGCTGTTGGCCAGGCGGCGCCTGCAGCGGAGTTAGTCGCCGAAGTGTCCCGACTCCAGGGCCTCGCTGTCGATGGGCATGGTCTGGCCGTCGGCGCCTTCGAAGAATAGCGGCTTGCGCGCCTTGGCCACCGGGGCGACCTGGTTCATCGTCATCGCGTCGAACAGGCGGCCGTTCTGCATGACCTGGGCGATGCGGTCCGACTGACGGATGTCGGCCAGCGGGTTGCCGTTGATGACGACCAGGTCGGCCAGCTTGCCGGGCTCCAGCGAACCCAGATCCTTCTCGAAGCCGAAGTTGCGCGCCGGGTTGATGGTGGCGGTGCGCAGGGCTTCATGCGGCGTCATGCCGCCCATGACGAACATCCACATCTCCCAGTGCGTGCCCAGGCCTTCGCGCTGGCCGTGGGCGCCGATGGAGGTGTTGACGCCAGCGCGTGACAGCGCGGTCGCGGTACGGGCCACGCGGATGACGTTGAAGTCTTCCTCGGGCGCGGTCTCGCGGCGAATCGAGCGCGGCTCGAGCACGGTGCGCGGCACGTAGCGGCTCAGCAGCGGGTGCTTCCAGACGTCGGTGCGGGCATACCAATAGTTCTCGCCGAACAGGCCGCCGTAGCCGACGTTCAGCGTCGGCGTGTAGCCCACGGCGTTCTGGCTCCACAGCTGCTTGACGTCGTCCCAGACCTCGGCCAGCGGCAGCGCATGCTCCACCGTCGTGTGGCCGTCGACGATCATGCTCATGTTCAGCTGAAATAGCGAGCCGCCTTCGGGCACCACCATCATGCCGGTCTGGCGTGCGGCCTCCAGCACCTGCTGGCGCTGGTCGCGGCGCGGCTGCTGGTAGCTCTTGACGCTGATGGCGCCTTCGGCCTTCTGGCGGTTCAGGTGGGTCAGCGCGTCGTCCAGGCTGTTGACGTTGGAATAGAAGGGCGTGCGGGCACCGTAGAGGATGGTGCCGGTCGAGTAGATGCGCGGGCCCAGCACGAGGCCGGCGCGCTGCATCTCGGCCTGCGTGAAGATGGCCGAGCTCAGGTTGGACGGGTCGTGCAGCGTCGTCACGCCGAAGGCCAGCGAGGCGAGGTTGACCCAGCTCTGCTGCGGGATCAGGCCCGAGTCGTTCATGGAACCATGCCAGTGGGCATCGATGAAGCCGGGCACGATGGTCTTGCCGCTGGCGTCGATGCGCTTGGCGTCCGCGGGAATCGCGACGTCCTTGCCGACCGCCACGATGCGGTTGCCGTCGACCAGGACCGTGCCGCCCTCGATGACTTCATCCCCCTTCATCGTCACGACGCGGGCGCCGGTCAGTGCGACCTTGCCCGTGGGCTTGTCGCTGGCCTGCTCGAAGCCGATCTTCTGGCTGGTTGCCTTGTCCTTGCCTTCGGCGCTCGCGGTGAAGAGCTCATCACCCAGCGTGAAATGCAGTTTCTTGCTGTCGCCACTCCAGTGCAGCGCCGAGCCGGCGTTCACGTCGAGCTGGCGCACCGGCAGCGCGTCCATCTTGGCGCCCACCGTGATGGTCTTGCCCGACTGGCCCTGCACGTTTGGCAGCGGCGTCACATAGGCATGGAAGCGTTCGACAAAGCCCAGCCACTGGCCGTCGGGTGACACGCTGTACTCGGCCGCCGCGTCGCTGCGCGCCACCTCGGTCTCGCTATGGTCGCGCAGGTTCAGGCGCGTCAGCGAGAAGCGCTGCTCGACCTCACTGGTGCTGCTCGTCTTCGTGAAGAAGAGCTCGTCGCTCTTCGCACCGAACTGCGCGCCGCTGCCCTCCTTGGCTATCCGCTCGGGCTTGCCCAAGCCATCGGCCACGGCGAGGTAGAGGCCGGTGTCCAGGCTGTGCCAGGGGCTGGTCAGGCCGCCGCCCTTGACCTTGCGGTAGACCACCTGCTTGCCGTCCGGCGACAGGCGCGGTTCCAGGTATTTGCCCGGCTCCTTGACGAGCACGGTCTCCTTGCCGGAGGCGATGTCCAGGCGGCGGATAGCTCCCTGAGCGTCGTCGCGCCAGGTGGCGTAGACCAGGCTCTTGCCGTCGCGCGCCCC
>NZ_JBFULE010000477.1:0-4092 GCF_056400485.1 Roseateles sp. P5_B10 | reverse complement strand
CATGACCCTGCCACACCCCACCGAAGCTGTCGACGAGCCACCCAATCCGGCGCTGCTGTTCGACGACGTCGAGCTGCCGGACGCCGATATGGAAGAGGGCGGTGCCATCGAGGCCGCCGCCGCCAAGCCCGGCTGCCCTTCGCTGGACGACGCCCAGCTTGCCGCCTGGATCGAGGGCATCGTCGACCACGACGAGCGCGCGTTGCTGGCCCTGTATGAAGCGACGCTGTCGCGCGTCTACGGTCTGGTGCTGCGGTTGGTACGCCGCAGCCAGCTGGCTGAAGAAGTGGCCGAGGAGGTGTTTTTCCAGGTCTGGCGCCAGGCGCCGCGTTTTGACCCTGAGCGCGGTCGGCCGTTGACCTGGCTGTTGGGCATGGCCCGCTCGCGCGCCATCGACGCGATCCGCCGCGAGGCTCGCTTCCAGCATGAGGAGCTCGACGAAGAGAGCGTGCCGTTGTCGGCGCCCGCGGCCGAGTCCGGCGACGAGCTGCTGTCCGTGGCCCAGGGCCATGCCGAACTGCATCGCGCCCTGCTGCTGCTCAAGCCCCAGCCGCGCCAGCTCGTCGCGCTGGCCTTCTTCAATGGCCTGTCGCATGAAGAGATCGCCAGCCAGACCAGCCTGCCGCTGGGCACCGTCAAATCCCAGATCCGCCGCGCCTTGATCACACTGCGCGAGGCCTTGGGCGACACTGGCGCGCATGCGCTGCCGGCCTGAAGGGAGGACGCCATGACGACGCTGCCCCCTACCTCCAAATCCGCCCCCGAATCCAGCCCCGAATCCGATGCGGGTGACGACATGACGCCGTTGCTCAGTGAACCCTTTGCAAGCGCCTGGGCGGCCCCCGCGTCGCCCGGCCGCCTCGGTGAACGCCTGAGCGGCCGCCTGCAGCAATCGCTCGACGCCGAGCGCGGCATGGTCACCGTGCGCCGTCGCCGCACCGAGCCCGAGGCGCTGGCCGACGGCGTCCATCAACGCTGGCTCTACCGTGCCCCCGAGGGCCAGGCGTTGCGCCCGGGCGAACCGCGTGCGGCCCGCGTCATCGAGCTGCAGCCCGGCGCCCGCCTGGACCTGGCCGCTGCCGGCGCACGCGAATTCCTCGTCGTGCGCGGCAGCGTCGATGTGGATGGCGAGCTTCTGGGGCTGCGCGACTTCCTGCTGCTGCCCGCCGGCAATACGCCGCAGCTCGCCACCCGCGATGGCGCCCATGTCTTCGTGCGCGAGGCCGAGGGCCACGCCAGCGAGCGCACGCTGGTGCGCGACGCCGAGGCCGGCTGGCCCGAGTTCGCGCCCGGCATCCGCCGGCGCGTGCTGTGGGCGGGCGGCGGCCAGGCCGCGCTGCTCTACCGTGYCGACCCCGGCGCCAGCGTGCCCGTGCACAGCCACGGCCATGACGAGGAATGCCTGATGGTGCAGGGCGAGCTCTTCCTCGATGACGTCCTGCTGCAGCAAGGCGACTACCAACTGGCCCCCGCGGGCACCGGCCACCGCATCACCGAGACTGACACGGGCGTCATCATCTACGCGCACGGCGATCTCGACCTGCAGTTCACTTGAGCGGCATCAGCGCGGACAAGCCCGGTCTTTTCGGGCTTTATCCGGTCTTTGTTTTGCCGAGGCCCCGGCACGATGGCAGCCATCACAGCCAAGCTGTCCGAGGCCCGTCATGCTCATCCCGCTGCACCTGATCCCCATCCCCGCCGACGAACCCCGCGGCCTGGGCGACCCGGGTCATGCCTGGAGCGGCCTGAAGATCGCGCAGGGCGTCAATCTCGGCGACATCCGCGCTCTCGGCCTGACGGTGGCGGGCGCCACCAGCGGTCCGGTCAACAGCCGCGACCTGCTGCGCTTTGGCCAGCTGATGAACGATGCCGGCCTGGCCATCAACCCGACGCGCATGCTCTACGACCGCCAGTACGCCTACGAGCGCCTGGCCGACGGCCACGCCAGCGACCACCCCGGCCTGCGCGAGCTGGCGTTGGACCTGTTCGAGGCTTATCAATCCGCCGGCGAATGGATCGGTATGACGCATTGAGGGGCTGACCGTCCCCTGATCGCGGGGCTTCCCGCCAGCCGAAGCCTGCCTTTCCTCACCCCGGGGATTTGCCGCCCCCGAGTTACCCTCGCGGTTTCGTCTTTTTGCCGAACCGCTCCATGACACGTCACTCCCTTTCGCTGCTGGCCCTCGCGGCCCTGGCCGCAGCCACCGCCCATGCCGACGAAGGCATGTGGATGCCCAAGCAACTGCCGCAGATCGCCAAGAGCCTGAAGGCTGGCGGTTTGGCCATGGACCCGGCCAAGCTCAAGGATCTGACCGACTTTCCGATGGGTGCCGTGGTGTCGCTGGGTGGCTGCACGGCCAGCTTCGTGTCGCCCCAGGGCCTGGCGGTGACCAACCACCACTGCGCCTACGGCAGCATCCAGTACAACTCCAAGCCCGACCGCGACCTGCTGAAGAACGGCTTCTACGCCGCCACGCTGGCCGATGAACTGCCCGCCGCGCCCGGCAGCCGCATGTGGGTGACCGTGGACCTGAAGGACGTCAGCGCCGAGATCCTCAACGACAAGACCCGCGCCCTGACCGGCAAGGCCCGCACCGACGCCATCGAGGCGACCGAGAAGAGCCTCGTGGCCGCCTGTGAGGCCGACAAGGGCCACCGCTGCAACGTCTACGCCTTCTTCGGCGGCCTGCAGTACCAGCTCATCAAGCAGCTCGAGATCCGCGACGTGCGCCTCGTGCACGCGCCGGCCACCGGCGTGGGCCTGTTCGGCGGCGACGCCGACAACTGGGTCTGGCCGCGCCACACCGGCGACTACAGCTTCTACCGCGCCTATGTCGGCCCGGACGGCAAGCCGGCCGAGTTCAGCAAGGACAACAAGCCCTATCTGCCCAAGCATCACCTGAAGATGGCGAGCAGCCCCCTGAACGCCGGCGACTTCGTCATGGTGGCCGGCTACCCGGGCCGCACCGACCGCCACCGCCTGCCCACCGAGGTCGACTTCGCCTTCGGCTGGCAGCAGCCCACGCAGGCCCGCGTGATGGGCGAGGCCATCGACCTGATCAAGGCCGAGACCGCCGGCCGCCGTGACGGCGAGATCAAGATGGCCGCGCGCATGCAGGGCCTGCAGAACTACTACAAGAACCTGCAGGGCCAGCAGCAGAGCTACGACGGCAGCGACATCCTGGCCCGCAAGAAGGCCGAGTTCGACAAGCTCAAGGCCTGGGTCAACGGCTCGCCAGAACGCAAGGCCCGCTATGGCGCCGATGTCGCCGCGGCGCAAAGCCTGCTGGCTGAGCGCGAGGCCATCACGCGCGCCGAGCTGCTGGCCAATTTCATGACGCCCGCCCTGCTGACTTCGGCCCGCCAGCTCTACCTCGTGGCRCAGGAGCGCGCCAAGCCCGATGCCGAGCGCAAGTCCGGCTACCAGGAGCGCGACCTGCCGCGCCTGCGCGCCGCCCAGCAGACGCTGGACCGCCGCTACGACGAGCAGACCGACAAGCGCCTGGCCTCGCACTTCCTGGCCCAGTACCTGGCCCAGCCGGCCAACACGCTGAACCCGGCCTGGGTGGATGCATACGGCCTCAAGACTGGTCAGGACGAAGCCAGCATCCGTGCCCAGCTGGACAAGCTCTACGCGGGCAGCAAGCTCTCCGACACCGCCGTGCGCATGGCCTGGCTGGACAAGGACGTGGCGGCCTTCAAGGCCAGCGACGACGCCTTCATCAAGGCCGCCGTCGCGCTGTACGACGATGACCGCCGCCTCGAGAACCGCGACAAGGAACTCGGCGGCAAGCTGCAGAAGGCCTATGCCGGCGTGCAGCAGGCCATGATTGACTACCACGCCAGCCGCGGCGAGGCCGTCTACGCCGATGCCAACAGCACGCTGCGCATCAGCTACGGCAAGGTCGAGGGCCGCAACCCCGGCACCGACGGCAGCACCTGGACGCCGTTCACGACGCTGCGCGGCATCGTCGCCAAGCACAAGGGCCCCGACGAGGCCGGCGGCGAGTTCAACGCGCCCGCCGAGCAGCTCGCCGCCATCAAGGCGCGCAACTTCGGCAAGTACTACGTGAAGGGCCTGGACTCGGTGCC
>NZ_JBFULE010000476.1:0-4118 GCF_056400485.1 Roseateles sp. P5_B10 | reverse complement strand
GATCAAGAAGGCCGACTTCCCGTTCTGATTCGGCGTTTTCTAGGAGGGGCTCTTGCGCCTCCTTTTTTATGGGCCAAAGGCCCAGGTACGCGGCAAATCGACGTAGGCCCTTCACCAAGACGAGGCCTCAAATGTTCGGCAACATAAGGCCATGAAGACCGATCCACCGAGCCCAGCCTTCGACTTTGACGCCCACCTGCTTTCAGATTCTCAGGCGCTGTTTCGCCAGCTGGTCCAGGACGTAGATTGGGACGAGCGCATGAGGGCGCGAAAAACGGCGAGCTACGGCGTGTCCTACGACTACTCCCAAATGACGTACCCAGCGCGCCCGATGCTGCCGTCGCTACAGGCCGTTGCCGATCACGTCACGCCGCGCGTCGGATTCGCACCGAATAACTGCCTGCTCAACTACTACGAGGACGGCAGCGCCTCGATGGGATTTCACTCAGACTCAGCGGAAGAGTTGGCGCCCGGTACCGGCGTGGCAATCGTCTCACTCGGCACCGAAAGGGAGTTCGTTTTTCGCAGCAAGGCCGATAGGTCACTTGAACACCGCCTGCTGCTGCCTAGTGGCTCGCTGCTGTACATGCCACCGTCATCCCAGGAAGATTGGTTGCACGCAATTCCCAAAGCGGAGGGCGTAGGCCCTCGCATCAGCTTGACCTTCCGACTGATCTTGAAGTGAAGCCGGAGCGGCCGCTGCGGCTGCTCCGCCAACGACCGGCTTCGAGTAGGCTACGTCGCCTATGCATCCGATGTTCAGTGCTTAGGCACCTCTGCCTTGCTTACCACGGCGCGGTGAGCGGCATCTCATCGGTGATCTCGCCCTGAGTACAGGGCTTGCCTACCGGTGGGCGACAGAACTGGCTCTTCGCTGGCAGCTCGTGCGCGGTTTGCAGGGCGCGGCTGCGTCGGCAACCAGCCGATCCCTAGAATGCCTCGGCAAAAGAGGGTGGGCGATGAGCGCGACCAAAGAACAGCCAAAGATATTCATCTCTTACAGCTGGTCGGGTTCCGACCATGAACGCTTCGTCATGGAGCTGGCGACTGCTCTACGGACTCACGGTGTTGACGCCGTCCTGGACAAGTGGCGACTGAAGCCCGGCCAGGACAAATACGTCTTCATGGAGTCCATGGTGACCGACGAGTCGGTGGCCAAGGTTCTCGTGCTGTGCGACCGCAAGTATGCGGAGAAAGCCGACAGCCGGTCGGGGGGCGTTGGAACCGAGAGTCAGATCATTTCGCAAGAGCTGTACACGAAGGTCGGGCAGACGAAGTTCATCCCCGTGGTTTGCGAGCGTGACGAGCACGGCGAGGCCTTCCTGCCCGTGTTCATGAGGGGGCGAATTTACGTCGACATGTCCTCAGACGAGGCATACGGCCCTGGCCTAGATGAGCTGCTTCGGCAGATCTACGACGTACCCCTCCACCCTGAGCCGCTCCTTGGCCAGCCGCCAGCCTTTCTTAAGGCCGACGGTGGCGGCGGCGCCTTGCCAATGGCGCGGGAGCTTGCGGGCACGATTAGAGCAATCAAGGAGGGCAAGCCCAACCGTAGCGGCTTGGAGCTGCTCTTTGTGCGCAGCGTCGTCGCCGAGGTAGACCGGTTGTACGTGAAGCCGGACGGAGTAGCGGGTTACGACGAGCAGATCTACCAAGCGATCTTGCGGACCAAGCAACTGCGGGACCAAGTCGCAGACTATGTCGACGCGCTTGCGGGATTCTCTGACGATGATCCGAAGGCGCTCAAAGCGTGCTTTCTCTTGCTTGAGTCGCTGGGCCAAAAGTTCGGCCCGCCGCTCACGGACGGCACCTACGTTGACGGCTGGTCAGACCTCTACCGGTTCTTCGCGCTTGAGTCGGTGTTGCTGATAACGGCGGCGCTTATCCGGCATGAGCGTTGGAAGTGCCTTCGGGCGCTGTGCAAGTACCCGTTTGTCCTGCGCACGGACCATTCCGGAAGGAAGGCCGCGGACATCAACGCGTTCGATGCATTCATGCCGTCCATAGACGAGCATCGGAACTATCGCCTGAAGCTGAACCGCGCTAGCTTGACAGCGGACATGCTGAAAGAGCGCTGCTCGCCCGAGCACACTTCGTTCGCCGATATGGTGCAAGCAGACTTTCTGTTAGCTCTTGATGGGGTAGTTCACGCCAACGAGCGGGAGGTAAACGGCGGCACGCGCTATTGGGCTCCGCGAACTGGCGTGTACAAAGCTGAGACTGGGGGCCTGCCGCTCTTTATGAAGGCGACTGACCCCGATATTCGTCGAGACATCCACACAGCGCTTGGAGTCAAAGACGCCGCAGACATGATGACAAGGGTCTTAGAAGGCGCTCGACTGCTTGACGAATTCAAAATGCTATCCGTCAATCGATACTGGGGAATCAACTTTGTAGAGGCAACGAATCTGCAAGTGCTGACCAAGGAATAGCATTCTGCTGCTGGCAGACGAAAACTCGGCATTGCACGTCCAGATCAGCTACCGCGTCACGCGACTGGCAGGCATTCGGCGACGAACAACCGTAACCATTCAGTGCCGGTACGAAGCTGCCGATCCTCGAACCATAGCAACCCGATCTCCAGCCAATGCAGCAGCTCCGCAGTTGCTACATCTGGACGCTCAGGTAGGACTATGGCGACATGGCAATCGTCGGTCGGCCCTGAAAGGCGATGCCAGTAGCTGAACACCTGACCAATTGCCATGCGAACTTGTGCTGCATCGACAGTGCTTTTCACTTCTAGCAGAAGATCATTTTTGTTGCCGTCGTAGTCGCCAACCAGCACGTCATAGCGGCAGTCCGCGCGCCGCCCCTCGAAGACGTTCCATCTCGCGAGCGCTGTGCGCAGATCGTTAGTCATCCGGTTGTGAACGCGGCGCTGCACCACGTCCAACGCCTGCTGCAGGCGGCGAATGTCCTCCTCATCTTTCAGGGGAAGCGCATCTCCTTCCTCGGGCACCGGCTGCAGCAAACTCCGCGGAGATTCGTGTGTTGGCCTACCGATGTCGATCAGTTCGGCAAGACCAAGTTGATCGAGGTCGGCCGCATCCTCGATTCCGTCGCGTCCGATCAGGGCAACCAATGCCCGTACTTGATTGGCGATCGAGTGATCTGTCACTCCAACCCGCCGAAGCAGGGACCTGACACGCGGCGCTCCATTGATGATTGGGAATCGCAGGCGTGGGTCGAGCGCAAAGCACACGGGTGTTAGCAAGTACTCCGGCCGCATCAACTGTTCCGGGTGATTTGCCTTGGGGATGCCCGGCAGTGCGGCGATGTCTCGGGCCAATGTCTCGGCCTCAACATCGTCTGTAAGCGCAAAGGCGCGCCTAAAGATCATCGCAACGGCAGCGACATTGGCCTCCATCCAACCACGCGCCGAGTTTCTATAGGCTCGATAGAAATTGGTGAAGCCGGTGTGACTTCTTACGACTTCCGCTAGCTGTTGATCGCCCAGTTGCCGTGCGACGGCCGTGGCGACGGAGTCGATGGACAGATGGGAAAAKTCCTCTTCCAGCGCGTCACCAAGGGCGGGGATCTTGAGTCGACTGACGTATGTTTCACTGATCTCGTCATAGGCAGCAGTGATCCACGTCAGGCGGCAGAGCGCGAAAAGCCTCTGYGAATCAGGCGGAGCCTGCTGAAGGATTCCAGGCGCCAACGCCCGTATGAGTTGGTTCGTCCGGCGTTGCCGATTCCCCCAGAGTAGCGACATGAAGGCCTCCGAGGGTGCATGAAGGTTGTGAAGTGCCCGGCGACAAACGAGATGCTGGGATCGAGCAGGCCCGGTCTGATTGATCAGGAGCCGCTGAGCTTGATCGATGTGATATCCGCGGGCTGATGAAGTACGTCGGTCAGGTTTGYTGGCGCCGACGGAAAAATGAACAACCACGCAGAACTTTCGGTGTCATCACCCTGCCAGTTGCTTTTCGATAGCCTGCAACTGGGTGATAACTGTCTTAGCCGACTCCGCGAGAGCAGTTTTTCCAGCGGCCTCGTTGGCCACAAGCCAGTCGACGACCCTTTGACGCAGTTTGTCCTTTTCCTGTCGCCTGGCTTCCGGATCCTTGACATCGAGCGCCTGGTCGATCTGGTCGCTGAAATGCGCCGGGTAGTAC
>NZ_JBFULE010000475.1:0-4126 GCF_056400485.1 Roseateles sp. P5_B10 | reverse complement strand
GAGCTGCTCTATATCGCCGCCCTCTTCCACGATGTGGCCAAGGGCCGCGGCGGCGACCACTCGGAGCTCGGCGCCACCGAGGTGAAGCGCTTCTGCCGCCAGCATGGGTTGAACGCGGAGGACAYGGCCATGTGCGTCTTCCTCGTCGAGCACCACCTGACGATGTCGCGCGTGGCGCAGAAGGAAGACCTGTCCGACCCCGACGTTATCGCCGCCTTCGCCGCCAAGGTCGGTGACGTGCGTCGCCTGACGGCGCTGTACCTGCTGACCGTCGCCGACATCCGCGGCACCAGCCCCAAGGTCTGGAATGCCTGGAAGGGCAAGCTGCTCGAGGACCTCTACCGCATCACACTACGGGCCTTGGGTGGAGCCAAGATCAACCTCGACGCCGAGATCGAGGCACGCAAGGCCGAGGCCCGCCAGGACCTGGCCCTGCACTCCCAGCTCCCCGGTACCGAGGAGCCGCTGTGGAAGACGCTGGCCATCAGCTACTTCGCGCGCCATGAAGGCGCCGAGCTTGCCTGGCACGCGCGTTCGCTGTGGCGCCATGTCGAGACTCAAGTGCCCGTCGTGCGCGCGCGTCCCTCGCCCATCGGCGAGGGCCTGCAGGTCCTGGTCTACGCACCCGACCAGCAGGACCTGTTCGCCCGCATCTGCGGCTATTTCGACGGTGCCGGCTTCAGCATCCTCGATGCCAAGGTGCACACGACACGCAAGGGCTATGCGCTGGACACCTTCCAGGTCATCCGCCCCGAGGCCGACGTGCACCACCGCGACCTCGTGCCGCTGGTGGAGCAGAAGCTCAGCGCGGCGCTGCAGACCGGCGGCCCACTGCCCGAGCCGCGGCGCGGGCGCCTCTCGCGCCGCGTCAAGAGCTTCCCCTACACGCCGCGCATCTCACTGCGCCCGGACGAGCGCGCGACGGCCTGGTTGCTGACCATCTCCACCAGCGACCGCGCCGGCCTGCTCTACGCCATCGCCCGTGTGCTGGCGCGACACGGCATCAACCTGCAGCTGGCCAAGATCTCGACGCTGGGCGAGCGCGTGGAAGACACGTTCTTGCTCGACGGCCCGGCACTCCAGCAGAACAAGGCCCAGCTGCAGATCGAGAGCGAGCTGCTGGACGCGGTGTCGCTGCCGGCCTGACCAGCCCACCCCTACCGGCTTCGCTGCCGTGGCCGCCCAACGCAGCACGGCTTGAGCCGCATCAAGGCAGCCGGCGTCCGGGCACGCCACACTTGGCACCGCCATGCCCAACCGCTACAGCGAACAGGCCCTGAGGGAGTCCCAGGCCTTCGGCGTCCGTCCCATTCCCGTGCTGCGCCCGCTGGGCTGGCTCGCGCGCGGCTGGCAGGACCTGTGGCAGGCGCCGCTGGCCTCGCTCGCCCACGGCCTGGTCATGGCCGCGTTCGGCGCCCTGCTCTTCGCGTTGGCGCGAGACCGCTTCTGGTTGCTGGCGGGCGCCTTCACCGGCTTCCTCATCGTCGCGCCCATCCTGGCCACCGGCCTGTACGCGCTCAGCCGCGAGCTGGACCGGGGCGGGCAACCCGGCTGGCGCACGGTGCGCGACGCCTGGCGCCCGCGCGACGGCCGGCTCATCGTCTTCGGCGTGCTGCTGGCCTTCGCCGGCACGGGCTGGGTGCTGTGCTCCGCGGCCTTCGTGACCGGCTTTGCCGCCGACCCCATCCACAGCCCGCGCGACTTCCTGCTCAAGGTCGTGATGAACGACGAATCCCGGCTCTTCGAGACCTGGCTCATGCTGGGTGCGGTGCTCGCCGCGCCGGTTTTCGCATCCACCGTCGTGGCCATCCCGGCGCTGGTAGACCTGCCTCCGCACAAGCTGGGCGTGCTCGGCGCGGTGTTCACGAGCTGGAAGGTCGTGCTGGCGCACCCCGCCCCCATGGCGCTCTGGGCCGCCCTCCTCCTCGCATTGACGCTGCTGGGCATGGCCACCGCGCTGCTGGGCCTGATCCTCGTCGTGCCTTGGCTGGGCCACGCGAGCTGGCACGCCTACCGCGACCTTGTCACCCGCCGGGACTGAACCATGTGGGGCTACACCGAAGCCGAGATCGCGCAGTTCGGCCTGACCTTCGGGGTTGGCGCCTTCATGCTCTACATGGTGTTCATCATCCTGCAGCTGGCGCGCGAGTCCAAGGCGGGTCGCTTCGGCACCTTCGTGCTGCTGCTGGGCCTGGGCTTCGGCCTTGTCGGCTTCGCGGCCAAGGGCGTCATCAAGTACTTCCTGTCCGGAGCCATCGGATGAAGCCGCCCTCTGCGGCAAGCCGCACCTTGAAGCACAGCCATTTCGAGGACGCCCAGGCCCTGCTCACCGGCACGCTGTTCGCCGCGCTGGTGCCGCTGGATCGCATCGGCCTGTCGCTGCTGGGCATGGCGGCCATCAACGCGGCCCTGGCCATCAACCACCGACCCGGCCGCTACGTGGCGACCTGAGCGTCACGCCAGATCACCGGCAAGGCTGGCCAGTGTCTCGGGCGTGATCTGCACGTGTGCGGGGTAGTGGGTGTGATCGCAGCCGAGCTTCACGCTCGCGCCCGCCTTGAGCGCCTGCCGCATGGCCGGTGTGAGCTCGAAGCGCACGAAGTGCACGGCCGAGGTCTTCTCGTCGTTCTCGCGGTCCAGGTCCTCGTCGGCGATGGCATAGACGCGCGGCTGGCCCTCCACCTCGATGAACATCCGGTCCTCCACGCCGATCAGCCGCGCCAGCTCCCGCTTGCGTTCGTTGGGGTCGGGATATTCGATGAGGAGCGTCCCCTTCCAGTTCGTGCCGTCGGGCACCAGCGGCGCATAGGCATCGATCTCACTCTGGATACCCTCTTCCTCGAAGATCTTCTCGATGCGCAGCATCTCCTGGATCTGGTAGCGAATGGTGCGCTCGTCCTCGAACTGCAGGTTCAGGTGCTCGCCCAGCTGCACGCTGCGCAGCCGGCGGTGGGCGACGATTGAACCCTTCTCGGTCTTGCGGAACTTCGCATAGGCCTCCAGCGTCATCAGGCTGTCTTTGGTGATCATGGCAAGCCGTAAGCAGTACGCATCAAGGTCAGTGGGTGAGCCAGGGCCTTGGCCGGCGTGCCGGCCTGCGCCATGCCCTGGGCGATGTGGTGGCCGGCCAGCGCACAGTCGCTGGCGATGAAGTCGGGCTCGTCCTTGGCCATGGCCTTGAACACCGGCTTGCCGATCTTCATCGCGACCGGGTGAGTGGGCGTCTTCACGCCATAGGTGCCCGCATGGCCCGAACAGCGCTCGACGGTGTTGAGCTTGACCTCCACGCTCCGGCCGATCAGCCTGAACATTTCCTCGGTCTTGCGGCCGATCTTCTGCACCCGGCCGTGGCAGGGTACGTGGTATGACACCCTGCCCAGGGCTTGCTTGAAATCGGTCCGCAGCAAGCCGTCCTTGTGGCGGGCGACGAGGTATTCGAACGGGTCCCACATCGCGTCCTGCACAAGCCTCACCGCCTTTTCCTCAGGAAACATCAGCGGCAGCTCCTGCTTGAACATCAGCGTGCAGCTTGGGATGGCCGACAGGATGGCAAAGCCGTYCTTGGCATAGGGCGCCAGCGTGGCGATGTTGGCCGTCTTGTGCTTCTCCACCGTGGCCAGGTCGCCGAGCTCCAGCTTGGGCATGCCGCAGCAGGCTTCCTTTTCGACGAGGACATAGGGAATGGCGTTGTGCTCCAGCACCTTGAGCAGGTCAAAGCCGATGCCGGGCTCGTTGTAGTTGACGTAGCAGGTCGAGAAGATGGCCACCTTGCCCGGCGTGCGCTCGCCGTTGGTGACGACTTGCGTCTGCGCCTTGGGCGCGCTCCAGCGAAAGCGCTGCGTCGCCAGCGCCGGCAGCCAGGCATCAGGGTGCACGCCCAACTGCTTGTCCATCAGCTTGCGCGCGAACTTCGTGCGGTTCACGGCGTTGGCAACCTGCACAACGATGGGAATGCCGGCGAACTGGCCGTGCACGTCGGTGGAGGCCAGGAACTTCTCGCCGCCGCCGACCTCGCCCTTGCCGAATTTGATCGCCTTGGCACGCAGCATGGTGTGCGGGAAGTCGACATTCCACGGGTGCGGCGGCACATAGGGGCACTTGGTCATGTAGCAGAGGTCGCACAGAT
>NZ_JBFULE010000474.1:0-4141 GCF_056400485.1 Roseateles sp. P5_B10 | reverse complement strand
CATGAAAGGCGACCCCCAAGTCATCGCCCACCTCAACGCCCAGCTGAAGCTGGAGCTGACGGCCATCAACCAGTACTTCCTGCACGCCCGCATGCTGAAGAATTGGGGCCTGCTGAAGATGGCCAAGCACGAGTACGAGGAGTCCATCGAGGAGATGAAGCACGCCGACAAGCTCATCGAGCGCGTGCTGACGCTGGACGGCCTGCCCAACCTGCAGGACCTCGGCAAGCTCTACATCGGCGAGAACGCCGTCGAGACCATGAGCTGCGACCTGATCATCGAAAAGGCCTCGCACGTCCACCTGAAGGAAGCCGTCGCCTACTGCGAGCAGGTGCGCGACTACGTGTCCCGCGAGATCTTCGTGCAGATCCTCGACGACACCGAGGAACACATCGACCACCTCGAAACCCAGCTGGAGCTGGTCACCACCGTCGGTGAACAGAACTATCTGCAGTCGCAGATGAGCGAGCCCAGCTGAGCACCCTCACCCTCGCGCCGAGCCGCCTCTTGCAGGCGGCTTTTTCTTGTCTCAGAGGAAGCGTTCCAGCAGCCGCTTGGAATGCTTGTCCAGCGCCCAGCGATCCGGCACCTGCAACTGCACGCCATGGGTGGACGTGATCAGCAGGCGGCCCTCTTCCAGGCGGCGGATGTCTTCCTCGCTCTTCAGCACGAAGTCGACCTCCCCGCGGTCGGTCTCGATGCGCCAGGTGCTGGGCGTAGCGAAGGTATTGACGGAGATCAGGCGCAGCAGGGTCGGGTGGAATTCGCGGGCGGCCAGTTCGGCCTCCAGCAACCGGCGCGGCCCTTCCGGCAGGGCTGACAGGCGCTCCACCCAGGCCAGCTCATGACCATGCGAGCCGACCAGGGACAGGCCCTCGTCCGGTGCCGAGATCGGGTGGGCACGCACCGGCGTGACGCCGACATGGCTGTCGCCGTTCAGGTCAGTCAGCAGCAGCCGGCCGAGGGCGTCCAGATGCAGGTCGCGGAAGGGCAGTGTGGACATTCAGGACTCCACGGAGGTCGCGATCAGGTCGAGTTCGACCGCCGCGTTCTTGGGCAGCTGCAGCACGCCGACCGAGGTGCGCGTGTGGGCACCAGCCGTGCCCAGCACGCGCCAGACCAGGTCGGAGGCACCGTCGGCCACTTCGCTGTGCTGAGTGAAGCCGGCGTCGCAATGCACGAAGACGGTCATCCTGACCACGGCCTGCAGCCGATCCAGGCTGCCGAGCTCCTGGCGCAGCAAGGTCAGCGCTCGCAGCACGCAGATGGCCGCGGCACGCTTGGCGCGCTCCAGGCTGACCTCAGCGCCGACGACGCCGGCCACGGCAACATGGTCACCGATGCGCGGGATCTGGCCACTCAGGTAGAGGGTTCGGCCGTCACGCACCAGCGGGCTGTAGCGCCCGCCAATCTGCAGGGGAACGGCGGGGTCGAAGCCGTGTTCCGCGCTGGCGGCATCCAGCTCGCGGTCACGGTCGTGCAGGGCGGTATCAAGCATCGGTGGTGTGGGCGCTGGGGTTGGGGGTCACGGCATGTTCCTCCAGGTCTTCCTGGTCCACGCGGCGGACCTGAGCTTCCCAGAGGCGCCAATAGTGGCCCTGGCGGGCGATCAGTTCGTCGTGCGGGCCCAGCTCGACGATCTCGCCGCGGTCCATGACAACGAGGCGGTCGGCCTTGCGCAGCGTGGACAGACGGTGGGCGATGGCGATGGTGGTGCGGCCCTTGACGAGGTTGTCCAGCGCGCGCTGGATCTCCTTCTCGGTCTCGGTGTCCACGGCTGAGGTCGCTTCGTCGAGGATGAGGATGGCCGGATCGATCAGCAGCGCCCGGGCGATGGAGATGCGCTGGCGCTCGCCGCCTGACAGGCCCTGGCCGCGCTCGCCGACGAGGCTGTCATAGCCATGCGGCAACCGCAGGATGAACTCGTGAGCATGCGCGGCGCGCGCGGCTGCGACGATCTCCTCGCGCGTTGCCTCCGGCTTGCCGTAGGCGATGTTCTCGGCGATGGTGCCGAAAAACAGGAAGGGCTCCTGCAGCACGAGGCCGATGTGGCGGCGGTAGTCGGTCACCCTGATGCGCCGCAGGTCCACGCCATCGACCTTGATGGCGCCCTCGGTCACGTCATAGAAGCGGCAGATCAGGTTGACCAGCGTGCTCTTGCCCGAGCCGCTGTGGCCCACCAGGCCGACCATCTCGCCGGGGCGGATGTCGAGGTTCAGGTTGCGGATGACCGAGCGYGARCCGTAGCGGAAGTCCAGGCCCTGCATCGAAATCGCGCCGGTCACGTTCTCGAAGGGCTGGGGGTTGACCGGGTCGGGCACGTTGGAGACGTGGTCCAGGATGTCGAAGATGCGCTTGGAGCCCGCCGCGGCCTTYTGCGTGACCGAGACGATGCGGCTCATCGAATCCAGCCGGCCATAGAAGCGGCCGATGTAGGCCAGGAAGGCTGTCAGCGTGCCGACCGTGATGCTCTGGTGCGAGATCAGCCAGATGCCCACACCCCAGACGACGAGCAGGCCCATCTCGGTCAGCAGCGAGACCGTGGGCCCGAACAGGCTCCAGGTCTTGTTGAGGCGGTCGTTCACGACCAGGTTCTTGGCGTTGGCCTCCCGAAAGCGCTGCGCCTCGCGCCTCTCCTGGGCAAAGGCCTTGACGACGCGGATGCCCGGGATGGTGTCGGCCAGGATGTTGGTGACCTCGCCCCAGACGCGGTCGATCTTCTCGAAGCCAGTGCGCAGCCGGTCTCGCACYAGATGAATCATCCAGGCGATGAAGGGCAAGGGCACCAGGGTGGCCAGCGCCAGGCCCGGGTGGATGTTGAACAGGATCGCCGAGATCATCAGCAGCATCAGCACATCGGTGATGAAGTCCAGCGCATGCAGGCTCAGGAACACGCTGATACGGTCGGTCTCGGAGCCGATGCGCGCCATCAGGTCGCCGGTGCGCTTGTTGCCGAAGTATTCGAGCGACAGGCCGAGCAGATGGTCGAAGGTCGCYGTGCGCAGATCGGCGGCAATGCGCTCGGACACCAGCGCCAGCAGATAGGTCTTGGCCCAGCCCAGCAACCACGAGAACAACGCCGCACCCAGCAAACCACCCAGCAGTGACCCGACCAGCCTGGTGTCGATCGACTGGCCGTTCTGGAACGGGATCAGCACCCTGTCCATCAGCGGCATGCTCAGGTAGGGCGCCACCAGGGTTGCGCCAATCGAGCCGAGCATGAGCGAGAAGCCCAGCAAGAGCTGGCCCCGGTAGGGCCGCGCAAAGCGCCACAGCCGCAGCAGCACCCAGGTGCTCGGTGGTTTGCTGGCCTCGCCGAAATCGAAGGTCGAGTCCTCGCCGTCATCGGCCTCTTCGAGCACGACATGGCCCGAAAGGCGCTGCACCTCGCGGCCGAAGGCGTCGGCAAAGCGCACCGCCGCCGGATTGCAGGCCAGCGTGAAGCGCCAGCGCGCCAGGCGCCGGTCAGCGTCAAACAGCTCCATGAAGGCCAGGCCGCCATGGTCGCTGAGCTTGAGGCTCAAGCCCGGCACCAGCGTGTGTTCGGCCCAGCTGGCGCTGGCGGGATCGAGGGCCAGCAGGCGTGAATTCGTCAGCGCGATCAGCCCTTGCGCGAAGTGGCCCTGGGCATCCAGGTCAACCTCCAGCAGGGCCACCACGTTCTCGCCAGCCATGAGCCGCCCCTGAAGGACGGCTGTTTGGGGATGAAGCACTGCAGCGGGAGGAAGGTCTTGCATGTTGTTGTTGGCTCTTACGGGCTGCGGCGATTCTCCGCCATGAGTTCAGCGCACAATTCCACGCGATTGCACCGCGCACAACCCCTTACTCGATACGCTCCATGAGCCAGAAGAACGACATCCGCCTGCTGCGCATCAATTACCTGCGCGGGCCCAATATGTGGACCTACCGGCCGGTGCTGGAGGTCTGGCTGGACCTCGGCGAGCTGGAAGACCAYCCCAGCCATSTGYTGCCSGGCTTCAACGASCGSYTGACGGCCKCCCTGCCCAACCTCGTCGAGCACCACTGCGGCGTCGGTGAGCGCGGCGGTTTCCTGGARCGSCTGMSCGAAGGCACCTGGTGCGGCCATGTGCTGGARCACATCGTCATCGAGCTGCTCAACCTGGCGGGCATGCCCACCGGC
>NZ_JBFULE010000473.1:0-4161 GCF_056400485.1 Roseateles sp. P5_B10 | reverse complement strand
CTTCTCCAGCTGGGTGCATGAGCAGCTCAAGGCCGGCGACGTCATCGAGTCCTACCCGCCGCAAGGGCGCTTCTTGATGCCAGCCGCGCAGGCCGAGGGCCGCCATGTGCTCTTCATCGCCGGCGGCTCGGGCATCACGCCCATCATCGCCATCCTGACGGCGCTGCTGGAGCGCGAGCCGAATGCCCGCGCGACGCTGATCTATTCGAACCGTCGCACCGCGTCGACGATGTTCAAGGAAGAACTCGAAGACCTGAAGAACCGCTTCATGACGCGGCTGTCCCTGCACCTGGTCTTCAGCCGCGAGGTGGTCGATGCGCCGCTGTACGGCGGTCGCCTGGATGCCGGCAAGCTCAGCGCCTTCCTCGCCGGCCCGGTGCCGGCGGCGAGCATTGACGAAGTCTTCGTCTGCGGCCCCTTCGAGATGAATGACCAGGCCGAGGCTGCGCTGCTCGGCTCGGGCATCCCGGCCGAGCGCATCCACATCGAGCGCTTCGGCACGCCGGAGACGCTATCCGGCAAACCCGTGCCCCACGAGGTCAAGCCTGGTGATGCGCCCCAGGCCCGCGTGACCGTCATCCGCGACGGCCTGTCGCGCGAGATCGAGTTCCATTCCAGCGACCCCAGCCTGCTCGACGCCGCTGCGCGCGAAGGCATGGATGTGCCGTTCTCGTGCAAGAGCGGCGTCTGCTCCACCTGCCGCTGCAAGCTCATCGAGGGCGAGGTGCGCATGGACAAGAACTTCGCACTGGACAAGGCCGAGGTCGCCGCCGGCTTCATCCTGAGCTGCCAGGCCCATCCGTTGACGGAGCGGGTCGTGATTTCCTTCGACGAACGCTGATGGCACGCAAACGCGCCCCCGGCTTCGAAGCCCAACGCGAGGACATCCTCGCCGCCGCCGCCCGCCTGTTTGCCGAGCAGGGCTTCAGCGCCACGTCGATGAACCAGGTCGCCGAGGCCTGCGGCGTGGCCAAGCCGACCCTGTACCACTACTTCCAGGACAAGCAGGAGCTGCTGGCCCAGATCTGCGACAGCCATGTGCATGCGCTGCTGGCCCTGGTCGAAGAGGTCAAGTCCCGGCAGCTGACGCCCGACGCGCAGCTGCGCGCCCTCATCGAGCGCTTCACGCGTTCCTATGCCGACGCCCAGGCCCAGCACCGCGTGCTGACCAGCGAGATCAAGTTCCTGGCCGATGCCGAGCGCGAGCGCCTGCTCGACGTGGAGCGCCGCGTCGTCAGCGAGTTCGCGGCGGCAGTCTGCCAGGTGCGTCCCGAACTGCGCGACGCCAACCTGCACAAGCCACTGACCATGCTGCTTTTTGGCATGATCAACTGGACCTTCACCTGGCTGCGGCCCGACGGCGAGCTCTCGCACGAGGCGCTCGCCACCCTGGTCAGTGACCTGTTCTTTGGCGGCCTCGGTGCAGTGCAGCTGCGCCAGCCCGCCCTCATTCCATAAACCCGATGACATCCCGAGGAGACGACCCCATGAAGCGATTCAAGCAACTCGCCCTGGCCCTGGCGGCCACGCTGAGCCTGGCGGCCCAGGCTGACATCAACGTTGGCGTCACGTTGTCGGCCACCGGTCCCGCCGCTTCGCTCGGGATTCCGGAGAAGAACACCTTCGCCCTGATGCCGACCACCATCGGCGGCCAGAAGGTCAACTACATCGTGCTGGACGACGCCTCCGACACGACGACGGCCGTCGCCAACACGCGCAAGCTCATCACCGACAGCAAGGTCGACATCGTCATCGGCTCCACCGTCACGCCCAATTCGCTGGCGATGATCGATGCGGTGTCAGAAGCGCAGACGCCGATGATCTCGATGGCCGCTTCGGCACGCATCGTCGAGCCTGTCGACGCGAAAAAGCGCTGGGTCTTCAAGACGCCGCAGAACGACATCATGATGGCCCTGGCCATCGTGACCCACATGGTCGACAACGGCATCAAGACGGCCGGCTTCATCGGCTTTGCCGACGCCTATGGTGAAGGCTGGTGGGGCGAGTTCAACAAGATCGCTGCGACGAAGAAGCTCAACGTCGTCGCGAGCGAACGCTACAACCGCACGGACACGTCGGTCACCGGCCAGGTGCTCAAGCTGGTCGCCGCCAAGCCCGACGCCATCCTGATCGCCGGCTCGGGCACGCCCGCCGCGCTGCCGCAGAAGGCGCTCAGGGAGCGCGGCTATGCCGGCAAGATCTATCAGACCCATGGCATCGCCAACAACGACTTCCTGCGCGTCGGCGGCAAGGACGTCGAAGGCACGCTGCTGCCCGCTGGCCCGGTGCTCGTCGCGGCCCAGCTGCCGGCCGACCACCCGGTGAAGAAGAGCGCCCAGGACTACATCGCCAAGTACGAGGCCGCCCACGGCAAGGGCTCGGTCTCGACTTTCGGTGGCCATGCCTGGGACGCGGGCCTGCTGCTCGCCGCCGCCGCGCCCGAGGCGCTGAAGAAGGCCCAGCCCGGCACGCCGGCCTTCCGCGCCGCGCTGCGCGATGCGCTGGAAAACGTGAAGAACCTGGCCGGCGCGCATGGCGTCTACAACATGTCGTCAGGTGACCACCTGGGCCTGGACCAGCGCGCCCGCGTGATGGTGCAGATTGAAAACGGCGCTTGGAAACTCATCAAGTGAGCACGCTTCAAAGTTACATCGCCGGCCACTGGGTCGGCGAACGAGCGGCCAAGCCACTGGCCAGTGCGATCAACGGTCGCGTGGTGGCGCATACGCATGAAGAGAGCCTGGACTTTGCCGAGGCCATGGCCTTCGCGCGTGGCACGGCGCTGCCCAGCCTGCTGCGCACCCATTTCCAGGACCGCGCCCGCGTGCTGAAGGCGCTGGCCGCCTACCTGATGGAACGCAAGGAAGAGCTGTACGCCATCAGTGCCCATACGGGTGCGACGCGCAGCGACTCCTGGATCGACATCGAGGGCGGCATCGGCACCTTGTTTGCCTACGCCTCCATCGGCGGCAAGGACCTGCCCAGCAGCAATGTGCTGCACGAGGGCCCGGCCATGCGGCTGGGTGCCAACAACCACTTCATCGGCAGCCATGTGATGGTGCCCAAGCGGGGCGTGGCCCTGCACATCAATGCCTTCAATTTCCCGATGTGGGGGATGCTGGAGAAGTTTGCACCGAGCTTCCTGGCCGGCATGCCCTGCCTGGTCAAGCCTGCCACGGCCACCAGCTATGTGGCCGAGGCCTGCGTGCGCCTCATCGTCGAGTCGGGCCTGGTGCCGGTCGGCGCGCTGCAGCTCATCATTGGCGGCACGGGTGATCTGTTCGAGCGCCTGGACGAGGCCGACGTCGTCACCTTCACCGGCAGCGCCGACACCGCGCTGATGCTGAAGGCCCACCCGAACCTGCTGAAGAAGAGCATCCCCTTCAACGCCGAGGCCGACAGCCTGAACTGCGCCATCCTGGCGCCCGACGTGACGCCGGATGACCCGGAGTTCGACCTATTCATCAAGGAGGTGGCGCGCGAGATGACGGCCAAGGCCGGCCAGAAGTGCACGGCCATCCGCCGCACCATCGTGCCCGCCAACCGCATCGATGCGGTGGCCACTGCACTGAAGGCGCGCTTGTCCAAGACGGTGGTGGGTGACCCGGCTGTCGAAGGCGTGCGCATGGGCGCGCTGGCCAGCAAGGCGCAGCAGGCCGACGTGGCCGAACGCGTGGCCCAACTGGCCAAGAACTGCGAGCTGCTGCTGTCCGGGCGCGACGGTTTTGCGCCCAAGGGCGAAGGTGTCAGCGACGGCGCCTTCTTCGCCCCGACGCTGCTGCTGGCCCGCGACTCGGCTGCGAGCGACGCCCACCACCTGGAAGCCTTCGGCCCGGTGACGACGCTGCTGCCCTATGGCGATTTCGAGGAGGCCCTGCACCTGGCAACGCTGGGCCGCGGCAGCCTGGTCGGCACCATCTGCACGAAGACGCCGGCGCTCGCTGCGCAAGCTGTGCCGACCTTTGCCGCCTGGCATGGCCGCATGCTGGTGCTGGACCGCGAAGCCGCGCTGGAGAACACCGGCCATGGTTCGCCGCTGCCCAAGCTCAAGCACGGCGGCCCCGGCCGCGCGGGCGGGGGCGAGGAACTGGGTGGCCTGCGGGCGGTGAAGCACTATTTGCAGCGCTGCGCGGTGCAGGGCTCGCCGACGATGATGAGTGC
>NZ_JBFULE010000472.1:0-4164 GCF_056400485.1 Roseateles sp. P5_B10 | reverse complement strand
GCCTGTGGCTGCATGCCGGTGGCGGCCCGAGCGTGCAGCCCGCCCTCCCCCAAGGCGCGGCCTTCGCCGCCCTTTTCAGACCCGACTGAGGACGCCATGAGCGACTGGACCCCCAACTACGGCCAACTCTCGGCCCCCGCTCCTGCATGGGCCGCCAAGCGGCCGATCCGCATTGCGCTGCTGGGCGACTTCGGCGCGGGCGCCGCGGCCGGCCGCCTGGACACCGGCGATGAGCTCACCCGCCGCAAGCCGCGCGCCGTCGAATTCGATTCGCTCGAAGACTGGTTGGGCCAGCAGAACATCACGCTGAACCTTCCGGTGGGCACCGACGGCGCGCCGGTCGAAATCCCGCTGGCAGACCTCGACTCCTTCCACCCCGACACGCTGTTCCGCGAGCTGGATTTGTTCAAGAAGCTCAATGACCTGCGCAAGCGCCTGAACAACACCGCCAGCTTCGACAAGGCCGCCGCCGAGGTCGCCAAGTTCGCCGGCAGCACCCAGAAGGCCTCGCGCGCGGGCCGCGGCGCGCGTGCTCGCGGCGCCAGCCCGTCGGCCGGCGCCCGACTGGACGATTTCGCGCGACTGACCGGCCGCGCGAGCGCCCCTGACAGCGGCGGCGGCATCGACACGCTGCTGCGCAACGTCATCGGCCCCTTCGTCGTGCCGGCGGCCAAGCCCGAGAAGGCGGGTCTGTTGAACACGTTGGACGCCGCGATTGCCGACGGCATGCGKGCCGTGCTGCACCAGGCCGACTTCCAGGCCACCGAGTCGCTGTGGCGCGGCGTGGACTTCCTGCTTCGCCGCCTGGAGACCGGRCCGATGCTGCAGGTGCAYCTCATCGACATCAGCGCCGAGGAGTTCGCCGCCGACCTGAGCGCCRRCGACGACCTGASCRACAGCGGCCTGTACCGCCYGCTGGTGAGCAAGCCCGCCGAGGCCAAGGACGGCGGCTACACCTACGTCGCCGGCCTCTACCAGTTCGAGGCCACGCCGCCGCACACCGAGCTGCTGGGCCGCATGGCCAAGGTCGCCGCAGCGGCCGGTGCGACCTTCTTCACCGCGATGGCCGTGGACGAGCTCAGCAACCCGCGCGTGCCGCCGCACCCGCTGGTGGTGGACGCCTTCGCCGCGCTGCGCGGCCTGCCGGAGTCCAAGCGCCTGGCCCTGCTCGGCCCGCGCTTCCTGATGCGCCACCCCTACGGCAAGCGCAGCGATCCGATCTCATCCTTCGCCTTCGAGGAATTCACGATGGCCGACGGCCTGGGCGGGCTGCTGTGGGGTCACCCGGCGCTGCTGGCACTGACAGTGCTGGCCGGCCAGAACGGCGCGCCCAACGTCAACGACCTGCCCTTCCACCACTTCGTCGATGCCGACGGCGACAGCACGGCCCTGCCCTGCACCGAGCGTTTCATTTCCTCGATGGTGGCGACCGAACTGGGTCGCTACGGCATCAAGGCGCTGATGGCGCACAAGGGCGAGCCGCTGGTGCAGCTCACCGGCCCGGACACCGTGGCGGGTGTCTTCACGCCGCCGGCCGCCGGCGCCGCCAAGCCGGGCGCGCGCATGGGCGTGGAGCTGGCTGTGCGCAGCAAGCTGGCCGAGCCCGTCCAGCGGCCAGGGCGCAAGAGCGCCGCCAATGCCGAACCAGAAGCATCGGAAGAAGCGGCTGCGGATGCCGAGGCCCAGGCCGATACCACCACCACCGCTCTCGCATCGGACAGCCCGGACGACAGCAGCGACCTGGACGCTCTGCTCGCCGGCTTGAATTCGGATGACGCCGCGCCCGCACCCGAACCAGCGGCATCGGACAGCGACGACCTCGATGCGCTGCTCGCGAGCCTGAACGACGACAGCCCGGCGATCGAATCTGCCGCCGCAGACAGCGAATCCGATGTGGATGCGGAACTGGAAGCGCTGTTGAAGTCACTGAGTTGATCGCAAGGGCTGTGATGACCCCGACGCTCGGAGTCAGCACGCCAGACACGCGCCGCAACGCACTCATCGAAGCTCCCCGGCGTGGCATGACGCCAATGCCGGGAGCCTCGGCCACTCTTTTCAATCAACCGCCTACTAGGGGGAATGATGGCTCAGGTCAATCTGCCGCAGACGCTTGGCGTCGCTTACTGGGACAAGCAGAAATCCGCGCTGGCCAAGGCAGCGAAAGCCCCGGCCACCAAGTTGCCGGACGCGCTCAAGGAACTCACCAAACAGCATCTCGCGCTCGACTGGGATGCCTACGGCACCGACAAGCTCAAGACCGCCGATGACGCCAAGGCCCGCGCCGCCGAGCTCGATGCGGCCGTGAAGGGCAAGATCAAGGCGCTGCTGAGCCAGGCGCAGGCGGTGGAGACCGCGGCGACCAGCTTCGAGAGCGAAGCGAAGAAGGACAAGGCCTTCCCCAAGGAGCCGCTCGCGGCGGCAGCGGCCATCGTCAAGGCGGCCAAGGAGTACCGTGCCGACGTGGACACGGCCGTCACGGCGGCCCGCAAGGCGCTGGACGCCAAGACGCAGGAGCTGGCCGCGCAGAAGTCCGCCAGCGGCCCGAACAGCGCCGTCATCGCCAAGCAGACCAAGCTGCTGAAGAGCAAGCTGCTGACGGCCATCGCCCTGCTGCGCAAGCCCCAGCCCAACGCACGGCCGATGCGGTTCATGATCGTGCTGGGCAAGACCAGCGCCAGCCTGGCCCTGGCCTATGCGGTCGGCCCGGCGCAGGAAAAGCTCCTCAAGGGCCTGATGCCCGGCGAAGCGCCCTTCAAGATCCTGAAGGACATGAAGGCAGTCGTGGTGTGGGAGAAGAACGCGCTCACCTTCGTCAGTGACCGCCTGGCCGGCACCACCCTCAAGAAGGTGCAGCTCTGGCTCAAGAAGCTGCTCAAGCTCAACCTGAAGATGCGGGTGCGCAAGTCGACCGGCGAGGTCGAGGAGACCGAAGGCGAGGACATCCCCGAACACCTGCTCAAGGCCGATCCGGCCGATGCCGCGGACGACCTCGGCCGCGAGGAGTTCGTGGAACGCATGGCCGCGCTGGATGCCGACATCAAGGCCGGCCTGCGCGGCCCCTCGGCGGCGCGCATCAAGGAGCTGATGGCCGAGATCGCCAAGCTGACCAAGGCCGACAAGTATGGCGATGCCGACGCCGAGCTCGACGAGATCGAGGCCCTGCTTGCCGGCGGCGAGGATGAAGAGGCCGACGAGCAGGAGGACGAACAGGGCGCGGACGCGTCGACCGAGAAGGCGTCTGGCGGCGCGCAGGCCAGCTTCATGAAGCGCTTCGCTGGCCTGCAGGCGGGCATCAAGGCCGGGCTGGCCGGCGCAGACGCCGCCCGCCTCAAGGAGCTGGTGGCCGGCATCACCCAGCTGTCCAAGGCCGGCAAATTCGCCGACTCGGAGAAGGTGCTCGACGCGATCGAAGTGCTGCTGAAGAAGGGCAGCGGCGGCAGCCCAGGCTCTGGCAAGAGTGCCGCCCAGGCCATGGACGAATGGAAGACCCGCCGCGCGGCCGCAGTGAACTCGCTCAAGTCGGTCGCCACCAAGGTGGCCAATGCCAAGCATGCCAGCTCCGCCAAGGCCATCATCGAGCTGCAGGCGGTGATCAAGAACCTGACGGCCGAGCCGGCCACGCTGCAGCAGGTCAACGAGCTGCAGCGGTGGCTGGCCGACGACGACGTCGTCGCCGATGTGTGCGAGCTGGCCGAAGACATCCGCACGCCGCTGCTGGGTGCCCTGAGCCAGCTGCGCACGGCCATCACGGCCTGAACGCCTCCATCCAACGGATCACAGGAACTCAGTCATGGGAAAGACCAATCTCCGCGAAGTGCTCGAAGCCATCGGCTCGACCAAGGACGGGATGACCGAGGAGAAGGATGCGGTCGCGCTGCTGGACATGCACCTGAAGGAAGTGCAGGGCTGCCAGCACACCGACGCTCTGGAAGACCTCGTCAAGGTTCGCGACGGCGCCAAGCGCGCCCTGGACATCACCTTCAAGGTGCGCACCGACAGCCAGTTGGCCCGCTCGCACGCCGAGCCGCTGGTGCAAGCGCTGGCGCCGCTGGAGCGGCTGATCGAGCGGCTGCAGAAGGAGGCGCCAAAGGAGGCGCCGAAAGGCCCCAAGGCGCAGGCGCCCGTCAAGGGCAGCGAGCCCAAAGGCAAGGACGCTCCCGTGCC
>NZ_JBFULE010000471.1:0-4166 GCF_056400485.1 Roseateles sp. P5_B10 | reverse complement strand
CCATGCAGCTGGACAGCCCGTTGCCGGCCCGCCTGGCGGATGACGGCCGCCTCGTCGTGCAGGCGCGGCCCGGCAACTGGCATGTCGAGTTGCGCGCGCGGCTGAGCGCGCCGGTGCAGGCGCTGACGCTGCCCGGCACGGCAGCGGACGAAGAGGTCTGGGTCGTCAAGGCCCAACCCGCGCTGCGGCTGATCCGCCCCGAAGGCCCGGCCAGCGTGGACCCGCGCCAGGTCGAGATGCCCGAGGCCTGGCGCGCGCTGCCGGCCTTTCGCTTGAAGCCCGGCGAGACGCTGAAACTGACCGAGCTGCAGCGCGGCAACGCCAAGCCCGCGCCCGACACGCTGACGCTGGCGCGCCGGCTGTGGCTGGACTTCGACGGCCAAGGCCTGACGGCCAGTGACAGGTTCGAGGGCCAGCTGTCGGCCAGCTCGCGCCTGGCCATGCCCGCGCCCGGCCAGCTCGGCCGCGCGGCGCTGGGCGGGCAGGACCAGCCCATCACCCGCCTGGCCGCCGACGGCCCCGCCGGCTTCGAAGTGCGCCAGCGCAACGCCCGCATCGAGGCCGACAGCCGCTGGCCGCGCAACGGCGCCCTGCCCGCCAGCGGCTGGAGCGCGAGCGTGGACAGCCTGAGCGCCACGCTGCAGCTGCCGCCCGGCTGGCGCCTGCTGCACGCGCAAGGCCCCAGCCGCGCCGACGGTGCCTGGGTGTCGATGTGGACGCTGTGGGATTTCTTCTTCGTGCTGCTGGCGGCGCTGGCCGCCTACCGGCTGCTGGGCTGGCGCACGGGCCTGCTGCTGGGCGCGGCGCTTGCGCTGACCTGGCACACGCCCGGCAGCCCGCCGGCGGCGCTGTGGTTCGGCCTGCTGGCGCTGACGGCGCTGGCGCGCGTGCTGCCGGCGGGGCGGGCGCGGGCCGCGTTCGCGCGTGGCCGATTGGCGGTGGCCGCCATGCTGACGCTGGTGTTGCTGGTGTTCGCGGTGGCCGAGCTGCGCCAGGCAATCTATCCGAGCCTGGAGCACAACGGCATGGCCTGGGGCATGGCCAAGGAGGTGGCAGCACCACGCGAGGTGCAGATCATCGAGGAGAAGGTGGTGCCGCCGCCCGAATTCCAGGTGGCCGCCCCTGCGCCGCCTGATCGAAGAATGCCCGCTGCCGAACAGCGGCTGGAGTCCGTCGTCGTCTCGGGCAGCAAGGTCCGCAAGGACGCGTACGCCAGCAGCGACCTCAGCCGCGTCGACCCCGGCGCGCGCGTGCAGACCGGCCCTGGCCTGCCGACCTGGAGCTGGCGCGCCCATCGGCTCAGCTGGAGCGGCCCTGTCACGCCCGAGGAGACGCTGAATCTGTGGCTGCTGCCGCCCTGGGCGACGGCGCTGCTCAAGCTCGCCGGCGTGGCGCTGCTCGCGCTGGCGCTGGCCGGCGTGGCGGGCTGGAAGCTGCCGCGCCTGCCGTCCTTGCAGCGGGCCGGCGGTGTGGCGGCCGCAGCCCTGTTGCTGGCGCTGGCGCTAGCGCCCCAACCGAGCGAAGCCCAGGCTTCTACCTCGGCACCGTGGCCCAGCGACGAGCAGCTGCAGGCGCTGCGCGGCAAGCTCGCCGCGCCGCCCGACTGCCTGCCGCGCTGCGCCGAGCTGGCGCGGTTGCTCATCAGTGCGTCGGGCTCGGCTGTGCAGCTGCGCGCCGAGATCCACGCGCTGGCGCTGGTGGCCGTGCCGCTGCCCGGCCAGGGCACGGGCTGGCAGCCGGGCAGCGTGCTGCTGGACGGCCAGCCCGCCGCAACGCGACGCGACGACGAGGGCCGCCTGCTGATCGCCGTGCCGGCCGGCGTGCACCAGGTCCTGCTCGCCGCCGACGTCGGCAGCGCCAGCGGCCTGGACATCGCGCTGCCGCTGCCGCCGCGCACGCTGCAGACCGAACTCAAGGGCTGGACGCTGGCGGGCCTGGACCCGAATGGCCAGAGCACGGGCGCGATCACGCTGAGCCGCGAGGCCGTGGCCGGCAGCCGGCGTGCCGAGGACGCCGGCACCCAGCGCGACGCGCTGCCGCCGCTGGTACGCGTGGACCGTCGCCTGGCGCTGGGCCTGCGCTGGCAGGTGCACACGCGCATCGAGCGCCTGGCCGCGAGCCGGGCACCGCTGCGCGTGCGCTGGGCGCTGCTGCCGGGCGAGGCGGTCAGTGACGCACGCGTGACGGTGGACGGCGGCGTGGCCAGCCTGCAGCTCGGCGGCGAGGACACCGTCGAGGTGGCCAGCAGCCTGCCACCGGGCGACGCGCTGACGCTGGTGGCAGGCAAGGAGCCTCACCAGGTCGAGCGCTGGACGCTGGCCGCATCGGCCCAGTGGCACGTGGACGCCAGCGGCCTGCCGGCGACGGCGCTGCAGCAGGGCGGCGACTGGCTGCCCGAGTGGCGGCCCTGGCCCGGCGAGACGCTGAAGCTGGCTATCGCCAAGCCCGCCGGCGTGGGCGGCCAGACGCTGACGCTGGACGATGTGCGCACCACCATCAAGCCCGGCGAGCGCAGCAGCGACGTCGAGTTGTCCATGCGCCTGCGCACCAGCCTCGGCGGCACGCACGCGCTGAAGCTGCCGGCCGGCGCCGAACTGCTGGACGTGCAGATCAACGGCCAGAAGCTGGCCCTGCAGCCACGCGACAGCGTGCTCAGCCTGCCGCTGACGCCAGGCCCGCAGCTGGTCGACATCCATTGGCGCGAGCCCGCCGGCATGGGGGTGCTGTGGCGCCACGAGGGCCTCGCCCTGGGCCTGCCCGGCGTCAACGACGCGCTGACATTGAACGTGCCAGAGGGCCGCATCGTGCTCGCCGTGGGCGGCCCGCTGATCGGGCCGGCCGTGCTGATCTGGGGCGCCCTCGGCGTCGTCCTCGTGCTGGCCTGGCTGGCGCCGCGCGGCCTGCCGGGGCTGATGGGCYGGCCGGCCTGGATCGTGCTGGCGCTGGGCGTGGCGCCGGTGTCGCTGAGCGCGCTGGCCGTACTGGCCGGCTGGTTCGGCGCGCTGGAGGCCCGCCGCCGCTGGGGCCAGCTCGGCCGGCGCGGCATGCGCGTCGCCGTACAGGTCCTGCTCGTGCTGTTGACGCTGGCGGCCGTGGGCGCGCTGCTGGAGGTGCTGCGCACCGGCCTGCTGGGCTACCCGGAGCTACTCGTCGCCGGGCCGGGGTCGAGCAGCACGCTGCTGAACTGGACGAGCGACCGTTTCACCGAGCACACGGCGGGTGCGTGGGTGCTGAGCGCACCGGTGTGGCTCTACCGCGCGGCCATGCTGGCCTGGGCGCTGTGGCTGGCCGTGTCGCTGCTGCGCTGGGTGGGCTGGGCCTGGGCTGCGTTCAGCGTGGGTGGGGCGTGGCCGGCGAAGGTGGCGAAGGCCGAGGCGAGCGAGGAGAAGGGAGTGAAGGGGAGCGAGTAGGTGGGAAAGGTCGGCTTGCGGCCAGGAGTTGCCGCTCGCGAAGGGCGGCTCTCGGGTAGGCTCTCTGCGCCTGCACGAGGCAGCTTCGGAAGGTGAAAAACATGGATATGGCACTTCGCCGCGCTTTGCATCGTCTGATCACTGCTGCAGTGTTCTTGCTGCCTCCCGTCACGACACGCGCGACGACATTGCCACCGATTCGCCTGTCGCAGCTGTTCCATGACGCCGACATCGTTGCTCTGGTACAGGTGACTTCGGGTGAAACGATGGGCACCGGCGATGAATCTTGCGGCGCAAAGTATCAGGCGCGGGTGATTGAAGCCTTTAAGGGTGCGTCCAAAGGGGCAACGCTTGAGTTCGGCAACTACTTTGGGTACGAGATCGGCAACCGCTACATCATCTTTCTCGTTGGCCCTGGCCGTAGTCACGAGCCGATGATGTCCACCAATTCAATGCACCTCGATGCGCGGGCTGAGTACGAGAAGCGCTGCGGTCCTCTGCTCCGCAGAAACACTGTCATGCACAGTGGAAACGGAGCGTTGCATATCCACTGGGTAACGGACTTTGGGTACAAAGACGGTGTAGCTGTCCCCACTCGGTATGTGGTGCTTCCGGATGGGTTGTCGACGATTCCCACAAAGATCAGCGAGACCAATGAGTTTTCTGAAGAAGTCTGGGTGCGCCTTCCCCAGATGACAGAGATCCTCAAAGGACTTGGTCAATGAGGTCTAGATGCCTACTTATCCGGATTCCCAG
>NZ_JBFULE010000470.1:0-4174 GCF_056400485.1 Roseateles sp. P5_B10 | reverse complement strand
CAGCCGACCGTCATCGAGTTCGGCACCGGCCGCTGGGCCTTCCTGTTCGAGCGCGGCGCGGGCGAGGCCACCGCGGGGCCGTCGCTTCAATCGCCGTGGCCGGTGCGCCTGACGCTGAAGCGCCTGCCCGCGCAAGGCCAGGCCGACCGGCTGCTGTGGAGCGAGAACGGCGCCGCGCCGCAGATTGGCGAGCGGGTGGACATCGTCGAGCGCCCGATGCGCTGGACCAACGGGGCGCTGAGCCTGGGTGGCACCTTGATGCTGCCGCCCACACCCGGCCCGCATGCCGCCGTCGTGCTGTCGCCGATGTCCACCGACGCACCGCGCGAGGCCTACCGCCAGCAGGCCGAGTTCTTCGTCAGCCAGGGCCTGGCCGCCCTCATCTACGACAAGCGCGGCGTCGGCGAGTCCAAGGGCGACGTGCGCGAAACCGGCCTCACCGACCTGGCCGACGACGCAGTCGCGGCCGTCCGGCTGCTCAAGCAGACGCCGGGCGTCGACCCGCAGCGCATCGGCGTCTGGGGCCATTCCCAGGGCGGCTGGGTCGCCCCGATCGCGGCAGCGCGCAGCAGCGACGTCGCCTTCGTCATCGCCCAGTCCGGGCCGTCGGTCACCGCGGCCGAACAGGAGATCTACCGCGTCGAGACCAGTGCCCGCAAYGAAGGCCTGAGCGCTGCCGAAGTGGCCGAAGCGGCCGATTACGAGCGCCGCCTGATGCACTGGGTGAAGACCGGCGAAGGCCGCGAGTGGCTGCAGGACGCGGCGCGCACCAAGCTCGACGCGCGCTGGGCCCACCTCGTGGAGTTCCACGAGAAGCTGCCCGACCTACCGAGCCGGCGCGCCCAGACTTTCTGGTACTTCGACCCCATGCCGTCCTACGCCCAGGTCAAGGTGCCCATGCTCGCCGTCTTCGGCGACCGCGACGCCTTCGTGCCGGTCGAGCGCAGCGTGGCGCTGCTGCGCCAGGCCCTCGCGCAAGCCGGCAACCGCGACCACCAGATCACCCTCCTCGACCACGCCGCCCACGGCCTGTGGGCGACCGACCTCGACAGCGGCCACAAGGCGGCCACGACGACGGGCTTTCACGCCGACTACTTTCCCACGCTGGTGCGCTGGCTGAAGGCGCACGGGCTGACAGGGCAAGGGACCGACAAGCGCTGACCGCCTGATCGCTCCAAGCGCACGCTCGCATACGACGGCGAAGCGGAGCCGGCCCGACGACTTGTTTCACATCAGCGGGTAAGCCCGATGGTCGAACTAATTGTTCGCGGCTCGAATTTATTTGCCCATGACAACGCTGCCATTCACAAGGTAGCGGTCATGGGCGATGACCCTTTCAACCATAACGGAGACATATGAAATCAATCCACCGCGCGTTGGGCGCTGCCGCCTTTGTCGTCATGTCCCTCGCCTCCCCGGGCGCGCAGGCCGCCACCTGGGGGGCCTCCTCGCCCGCCACGTCATCCTGCTCGGCCCCCAACCTGTTCGCCAGCTGGAACTACGGCAGCTACAACTTCAACAACGACGTCTGGGGCCCGTGCGGCGGCGCCGCCGTCGGCCCGCAGACCATTTGGGTCAACTCGAATGCCGACTGGGGTGTCTGGTCCGACCAGCCCAACACCGGCGGGATCAAGTCCTATCCGCACATCGGCTACGCGGTCAACCGCACCATCAGCTCGCTGTCGCAGCTGTCGTCCACCATCGCCGCCACCACGCCGGCCGGCGGCGCCTGGTCATCGACCTTCGACGTCTGGGTGGGCAACAACGCCCACGAGATCATGCTGTGGCTGAACTACACCGGCACCGCGGCCGGCTGCGGCAACGTCAAACCCATCTCCTACAACTGGAACGCGCAAGGCTGCGCCATCCCCGTCTACACCAACGTGAACGTGGGCGGCGCCACCTGGAACGTCTACCGCGGCAACAACGGCGCCAACATGGTCTATTCCTTCCTGCGCACCTCCAAGACGAACAACACGACCATCGACGTGCTGGGCATCCTCAACTACCTGAGGAACCTCGGATGGATGGCCGACCTGGTCGTGGGTGACGTGCAGTACGGCTTCGAGATCACGTCGTCGTCGGGCGGCATGAACTTCGGGTCGAGGAACTTCTCCGTCACCGTGAGGTAGCCGCGGCAAAGCGCGGCCAGCACGGCCGCGCTTACATCCCCGTACACCTGGGCGTGCTCGCTGCGACGCACTTGTTTCAACATGGCCGCCGGCACTTCGGCCGGCGCCCTGTTGAAGAAGAACAAATGCAAAGCGACCCGATCAAAAAGAGCATCGGCGGGCTCGTCCTGCTGGCCACGGCCGTCGGCCTGACGGCCTGTGGCGGCGGTGGTGGCAGCCCCCTGCCGCCGCCAGCCCCATCGCCCGCTCCCACGCCCTCTCCTGCGCCGCCGCCACCTCCGCCGGCCCCTGCTCCGGCTCCCACGCCTTCCCCCGCACCCGGCGCCGCGCCGCAGATCGGCGGCTGYGATGTCTTCCCCGCCACGGCCGTGTTCAACACGCGCATCGACGACGCGCAGCGCTTCCCCGTGCACGCCAGCAGCGCGGCGTGGATCACCAGCATCGGCGCGACGAGGTCATTTCATCCCGACTGGGGCACCAGCGAAAACCAGCAGCAGCCGGCCGACTACTACGGCATTCCGTACAACGTGGTGGACGGCAGCACCGCCGCCACGGCCACCAGCAGCTGGCCGACGGTGGCCTTCAATCCCACCGACCCACGCGCCGGCAGCGGCGACGGCGCGCCCGACGAGAGCGACTGCGGCGCACCCGTGGGCGGCGGCTACAGCCTCGTGCGCGACTGCACGACGCTGACCGCGCCCAACCGCCGCTTCCCCTTCCCGCGCGACGACCTGCTCAAGGCCGAGGGCGGCGCCTGCAATGACGCCCAGCAATGCGGTGACCGCCATGTGCTGGTGGTCGAGCAAGGCAGTTGCCGACTGTGGGAAAGCTACGCCAGCTACAAGGTCAACGCGCAGTGGTACAGCTACTCGACGGCTGCGTGGGACCTGAAGAGCAACGCCATGCGACCCGACACCTGGACCTCGGGCGACGCCGCCGGCCTGCCCATGCTGCCGCTGCTGGCGCGGGCAAACGAAGCCAGCGCGGGCGAGATCCGCCATGCCTTGCGCGTCACGCTGCGCGACAGCGTGCTGGCCCGCAGCCACGTCTGGCCGGCGCGCCATCACGCCGGCGGCGAGACGGCCGGCGGCGTGCCCTTTGGCGCCGTGCTGCGCCTGAAGGCCAGCTTCTTACCGCCAGCCTCCTGGAGCGCCCAGGCCAAGGCCGTCGCGGTGGCGATGCAGCGCTATGGCCTCTACGTCGCCGACATCGGCTCCGACCTGTACGTGCAGGGCGAGCCCAGTGCGCAGTGGCAAGACGCGACGATCTCGAACTTGAAGTCGCTGCGGGCGTCGGACTTTGAGTTCGTGGACATGGGAGCGATCACGGGTGATAGCCGGTTCAGCGGGGATTCATTCCAGGCGAGTTGGTAGTCATCCCCCTCGGTCTGCAGTGGCCGACCGGCGCCTGACGCACCACACGGCCGCTAACGCCGCCAGCACAAGGGCCGCGCTTGCGGGTTCAGGGTTGGTGCGGTGCTCGGGCGACTCCGCGATGGCGGCAAAGATCGTGCCGCTGCGCACGTTGCCCGTGACCRGGCTGAGGTACTGAACGGTCAGGGCGCCCGCCAACTCGCCGAGGCGTGCGCTGGTGGACTTGCCATCCTCCGGATCGATATAGCCAATGTTCGCGGCCTCACCGGCGTCGATGCTTCCGTCGCCGTCGTCGTCGCTCCAGAACAAAGAGGTCAGCGTGACGTAGTGGCCACCGTCGGTGCCGAAGTCGAGCAGCAGCTCGATATCCTGGTTGTGGCTCAACTCGTTCAGCAGGAATTGCGGCGTCGGGTTGGTTTCGTCGATGTTGTCGGGCTTGGCACCGCCCTCAACCGGATCCCAGTCCTTCACTTGCCCGTGGATGACAGTGGTGTTGGGCGCCACCGTGTCGAAGTACTTCTGCTTGCCGTTGATGAAGTTCGTGATGTGAGTGCCCTTCTCACAGCAGGTGTCCATGTAGTTCTTCGCCAGGTCGGCGGCAACCGCAATAAGTTCGGCTTGAGTGGGCTTGGTGCCATCGACTGCCGGGATCAGCTTGGAGCCGTAGAT
>NZ_JBFULE010000469.1:0-4189 GCF_056400485.1 Roseateles sp. P5_B10 | reverse complement strand
CTTCGAGGGTCTGGACACCTATTGCAGCGTCTGGCTCAACGGCGAGAAGCTGCTGGCATCGGACAACATGTTCGTGCCGCGCCGGGTCGACGTGCGCCGCCGCCTGCAGCCCGGGCGCAACGAACTGCTGCTGTGCTTCGAGCCGCCGCTGGGGCGTGCCCGCGAGGTCGAGGCCGTGCATGGCAAGCGTCAGCTTTGGAACGGCGACAGCGCTCGTCTGCATGCCCGCAAGGCGCAGTACCACTTTGGCTGGGACTGGGGCCCCGAGCTCCTCGTCAGCGGCCCTTGGCGCGCGGTGCGCCGGCACAGCTGGTCGGCGCGCATCGACGACTTGCACTGCCGCAGCGAGGTTGACGTGGCCGGGCGGCGCGCGACGCTGCAGGTCTCGGCGCGGCCCGCCGGTGCCGCCGGCTTGCGCTGCGCCTTCGAGCTGCTGGACGCCGACGGCCGCAGCGTGGCCCGCCAGGTCGTGCCAGCCGATGCAGCGTGTGCGACCCTGAATGTCAGCGAGGCCCAGCTCTGGTGGCCCCGCGGCCTGGGCGGGCAACCGCTGTACACGCTGGTGGCCCACTTGCTGGACGGCGATCAGGTCGTGGCGCAGGACAGCCGCCGCATCGGCCTGCGCACGCTGCGCCTTGTGCAGGTCCCCGTCGAAGGCGAGGCGGGCAGCAGCTTCCATTTCGAGGTCAACGGCCGGGCCTTCTTTGCCGGCGGCGCGAACTGGATCCCCGACGACAACCTGCTGGAGCGCATCACGCCGGCGCGCTACCGCGAGCGCGTGGCCCAGGCGGCGGCGGCCAACATGAACATGCTGCGCGTCTGGGGCGGCGGCATCTATGAGCACGAGGCTTTCTATGAGGCCTGCGACGAACTCGGCCTGCTGGTCTGGCAGGACTTCATGTTCGCCTGTGGTCTCTACCCCGCCAACGCCGACTACCTCGCCAGCGTGCGTGCGGAGGCTGAGAGCGCCGTGAAGCGTCTGCGCCACCACGCCTGCATGGCGCTCTGGTGCGGCAACAACGAGGACTACATGCTGGCCGAGTCCGTCGGCCTGGCCGGCCCGGGCGTGCCGGCCGAACGCTTCGAGGCGCGAGCGATCTACGAGGGTCTGCTGCCCGAGGTCTGCGCGGCGCTGGACCCGGATACCGCCTACTGGCCGGGCAGCCCTTTCACCCCAGGCGACGGCGCCAGGTCCTCCGACGCGACCGTGGGCGACCGCCACAGCTGGGAGGTCTGGCACCAGCAGATGCTGCCCTACCAACGCTATGGCGACGTGCAGGCGCGCTTCGTCAGCGAATTCGGCATGCAGTCGCATCCCTCGCTGGCCTTGTTCGAATCGGTGCTGCCCAAAGCCGAGCGCTTCCCCGAGAGCCGCACGGTGCAGTGGCACAACAAGGCCGGCTCGGCGGCGGGGCCGGACGGGCATCGGCGCCTGTCGGTCTATCTGGCCGACAACCTGCGCGTGGGCGGCACGCTGGCGGATCACGTCTACGCGACGCAGTTCGTGCAGGCCGAGGCCATGCGGGTGGCCTACCAGGACTTCCGCCGCCGCTGGCAGCGGCCCGGCGCGCGCGCCGTGGGCGGTGCCCTGGTCTGGCAGCTCAACGATTGCTGGCCKGTGACGAGCTGGGCCCTCATCGACTCTTCGGGCACCGTCAAGCCGGCCTGGCATGCCGTGCGCCGCGCCCTGGCGCCGCTGGCCGTAGCCGTGCGGCTGGAGGCAGGGCAGGCGCGGCTGTCCGTCATGAACGGCGAGGCTCAGGCCTGTGAACTGGCGTTGCAGCTGCGCCTGTTCGCGATGGATGGACGCCAGCTCGCCAGCACCCGCGTCTTGCAAGCGGTTCCAGCGTCGACCAGCGTCGAGACGACCCAGCCTCTGCCGGGCTTTGACGAGCCGGTCGTCGCCGAGTTGTGCGCCTTCGATGCGGACGGCCACGAGCTCGCGCGGGATTGCGCCTGGACCGAGCCCTTCAAGTTCTACCGCCTGGCCGGCGCGCGCATCGCCATCCAGGCCGAGGGCCAGGCCTTGCGACTGAGCTGCGATCGACCGGTCAAAGGCCTTTGGCTCCAGCACCCGGGCCTGGATCTGGCGGACAACTTCATCGATCTGGTGCCTGGCGCCGAGCGCCTCGTTGGCTCAAAGATAGCGCTACCAGTTTCCTTGGAAACCGTGGCGCTCGAGTTGCCAGCGCAGCACATCCATCTGCGGAGAAAGGAGGGTTGAATGCAGGAGCCATGCGTATATCCCCTATCCCTAGTAGTCCGGATGTCCGATTGTTTGGACATTGTTAGCGTTACCAAATACCTGCGGCATAGAAACCAGCAGGACCGGCACGAGGCCCGCAGGGGCTGAGTGTTTCCCACCGAAGAGGAGCAAAGAGGATGAGACATTTCAAGAGGACAACGCTGTCCCTGGCCGCCGTACAGGCGCTGGTCTGGGCAGCCACACCGGCGCTGGCGCAGAACACGCCCGCGCCAGCTCCGGCCGCAAATGCGCCACAAGCATTGGAGACAGTAGTTGTGTCGGGGCAGCGCGCTGCGCTGCAGTCAGCTCAGAAGATCAAGCAGAACTCTGATGAGATCGTTGATTCCATCGTTGCCGACGACATCGGCAAGCTTCCGGACCGCTCCGTTAGCGAAGTGCTGCAGCGCATCGTCGGCGTGACGATGGACCGAGTGATGGCTCGCGGCGACCCGGGGCGCTTCTCGGCGGAAGGTTCGGGCGTGATCATCCGCGGCCTGACCTATGTGTCGTCGCAACTGAACGGCCGCGAGACCTTCTCGGCCAACGGCGGCCGTGGCCTCAGCTTCGAGGACGTGCCGCCCGAACTGATGGCCGGCGTGGACGTCTACAAGAACCCCTCGGCCGAGCAGATCGAAGGCGCTATCGGCGGCTTGGTGAACCTGCGCACGGCGCTGCCGTTCGACTACAACGGCTTCAAGGCCGGTGTCAGCGTTTCGATCACCAACAACCAGCTCGGCAACAAGAAGAAGCCGTCGGTCTCGGCGCTGCTGTCCAACACCTGGAACACCGACATCGGCAAGATCGGCCTGTTGCTTGACGTGGCCCACTCGGAAAGCGCCACGCGCACCGACGGCATGTTCGTCGACCCGTATTTCCAGACCGTTCAGAAATCGACCAAGACGGACGCCGACAACAACACTTATTACGAGCCGCTGCCCGGCAACCATTGGTTCCCGAAGGCCGTGGGCTGGCGCTCGCTCGAGTTCGATCGCACGCGCCAGGGCACCTATATCGCCGGCCAGTGGAAGAACGACACCCTGGCGGCTGCGCTGACGCACTTCAGTTCCAAGTACAACAACTTCTGGGACGAAAGCTCGATCGACAGCCAAGCCGATCCGTACACCTCGATCGTGGCGGCAGACGCGAAGTGGGGTCCCAGCGGTGCCCTGCAGACGGGCACGATCACCGACCCGGGGCACGGCGGCATTCCTTTCAACGCGAACACGCGCTTCTCCAAGCGCAATTCGCTCACGAAGGAAACCACCTTCAACCTGGTCTGGACGCCGACTCCCGCTCTGCGCGTGTCCAACGACTTCCAGTTCATCGAGTCCACCACGAGCAACTTCGACTCCACCGTGGCCACCGGCATCAACATGCCGAAGGAAACCGTGGACCTGTCGGGTGGCATGCCGCGCCTGATCCTGGATGACACGGACAAGGCTTTCCTGCAAGACCCCTCCAAGTACTACTGGGGTTTCACGATGGAGCACCTGGACAGGAGCCGGGCGAAGCAGAAGGCGTGGAAGGGCGACATCCGCTACGTGTTCGACCATCCGGTGCTGCACGACCTGCGCGTCGGCCTGCGCCTGACGGACCGCGACACGAACAACGTCGTCAGCAACCCCGGCTACAACTGGAAGGCCGTCACGCAGAGCTGGCAGTCGGCCGAGTTTGATGCCGGCGCCCGGGACCAGTCCTGGGATTGGCACCCGATCAGAAGCCTCGCCTACCTGTCTCGCTTTGGTGGCGAGACCCAGGTCAAGAACTTCAACAACTTCATGAACGGCAAGAACTCGGTGGCGTCGCTGGTGCTGCCGAAGATGGCCGTCGCGTCGAACTACCCGGAGTCCTACGCAACGCTGCACAGCTACTACGACACCCTGTGTACCGAGTACCGGCGGCAGCTGCAGGGCCCCAATGCTGCGGCCTGCCCGGTGTCCTGGC
>NZ_JBFULE010000468.1:0-4190 GCF_056400485.1 Roseateles sp. P5_B10 | reverse complement strand
GTCGTGGCTGAGGTCGCAGGTCCAGACGGTGGCGCTGGCCGAACCGCGGTTCAGGCCGACGCGGATGGTGATCTCGGACTGCTTCATGACGCGCTGGCCGTCTTCCTCGCGATAGGTCGTCAGGCGCCCGCCCTGGCGCACCACGGCAACGTCATCCAGGTCCAGGTCGATCAGACCCTGGTCCAGGTCGCCGATGCCGGCATAGCCGACGGCCGCCAGGATGCGGCCGAGGTTCGGGTCGCTGGCAAAGAAGGCCGTCTTGACCAGCGGCGAGTGGGCGATGGCATAGGCCGCCAGCCTGCACTCGGCCTCGTCACGGCCGCCTTCGACGGTGATGGCAATGAACTTGGTCGCGCCCTCGCCGTCGCGCACGATGGCCTGCGCGAGTTCCTGGGCCAGCGCGATCAGCGCCTCGCGCAACGTCTTGGCCTCGGCGCTGTCCAGCGACGTGATCTCGGCATGCGCCGCGCGGCGCGACGCAATCAGCATGAAGCAGTCGTTGGTGGAGGTGTCGCCGTCGATGGTGATGCGGTTGAAGGAGGCGTCGGCCGCTTCTTTCACCAGCGGCTGCAGCAGGGCCGGGGCGACGTTGGCGTCGGTGGCGACGAAGCCCAGCATGGTGGCCATGTTCGGCCGGATCATGCCGGCGCCCTTGGAGATGCCGGTCAGGGTGACGGGCACGCCGCCGATCTCGATGCGGCGTGAAGCGGCTTTAGGCAGGGTGTCCGTCGTCATGATGCCGGCGGCAGCCTCGGCCCAGTTGTCGGCCTTCAGCGCGGCCAGCGCCGCGGGCAGGCCGGCCGTGATGCGGTCGACCGGCAGGGTCTCCATGATGACGCCGGTCGAGAAGGGCAGGATCTGCTCTGGCTGGCAGCCGATCAAGCCGGCCAGGGCCTGGCAGGTCTGGCGCGCACGGGCCAGTCCGTCGGCACCGGTGCCGGCATTGGCATTGCCGGTGTTGATCAGCAATGCGCGGATGGCCGAGCCGCCGGCCAGATGCTCGCGGCAAAGCTGCACGGGAGCGGCGCAGAAGCGGTTGGTCGTGAAGACGCCGGCGACCGCGGCGCCCTCTTCCAGCGCGATGACGCTGAGGTCCCGCCGGTTGGCCTTGCGCACGCCGGCCATGGTCACGCCAAGGCGCACGCCCGGCACGGGCAACAGGGAGGCGGGATCGGGGGCGGTGAGATTGACGGGCATGGCGCGCTCGGTTGGTGTCAGGGAAAGCGCGAGGATTCTAAGAAGTGAAAAAGGCTCCCGAGGGAGCCTTTGCAAGGAGCTGAAAGTGGATCAGCGCGGCAGACGGCGGCGGGCCAGCAGACCGATGACGCCGAGGCCGCCCAGGAAGAGGGCATAGGTCTCGGGCTCGGGGACCGCGTTGACGGCGCTTGCGACGACGAGGTCCTGGTAGCTGGCGTTGCTGAGCTTGGTCAGGCTGTACAGCGCCGGACCCTCGTAGCTCTGAGCGGCGGCCAGGTAGTTGGTGGCCAGGGCCTGCACCGAATTGTTGATGCCATTTTGCTGGCCGGTGGCACCTTCCGTCTTCAGGAAAAAGCTGCCACTACCCTGGGCAACGCTGAGCGTGCCGCTGCTCTCGCGCATGATTTCCCAGACTGCGAGCTGGAAGGCGGCTTGCTGGTTGCCGGAGTGGACCGAAGCAAACTTGCTGGAGTACAGCGCCTGCAGCAGTGTGTCCTGGCTGCCACTGAAGGTGCCGACCGTGTAGGTCTTGAAGTTGGGCGTCACGCCGTCGCTCTTGAAGCTCAGCGCGAAGGACTGGGTCGGCTCGATGCAGTAGGCCAGGAAACTGCCGGTGGCGGCATCCGTGAAGTTCAGTCCACCGGTGACGTAGTTGGTCGTCAGCGAGGTGGTGAGCGCCGGATCGCCGGCATCACGGTCGACGAAGCGGATGCTGACGGTGTCGGCGGCGAATGCCGAAGCGCTCATCAGCAGGGCGGCGGCGAGGGTCAGAGGCTTGAACATGGTTGGACTGCTTTCGTGATTGGGGCGGCTGGACGCGGCTCAGCGAGCGCGGCGACGGGACAGGCTCATTCCGGCCAGGGCCACGGCCACCAGGGCCAGGGCGGTGGGCTCGGGCAACTCGGTGGTCGACGTGCTGCCTTCCAGCGTGGCGGTGTAGCCCTCGAAGCCTTTGGCGCTGAAGCCGGCGCCAAGGACGTGCAGCTGCCAGGCGCCCGCCGACAGCCATTGCTGGCCCAGAGTCCAGGTCTCGATGCCGAAGATGTCGTTGTCCACGTCGATGCCGGCGCCGACCGGCGTCAGCGCGACGGACGTGCCACCCTGGGTGAGGTAGGCCGAGGTGATGTCGACGCTGGCCTGGTCTTCGGCCGAGAACGTGATGACGCTGCCGCCCATCAGCGTCACACCGTTCAAGGTGAAACCGAAGATGTCGTTGAACTGCGCGGCACCTGCGCCGTTGGACATGATGGCGTCGTTGGAAAAGCTGAACGACACCGGCGTCACCGCTGCGGTCGCATTGCATGCAGCGGCAACCAGACTGAGGGCGGCGAGCGCTTTAGACAACGTTTTCATCACGTACTTTCAGGTTCTCTATTCGGGTCTACCCGGAGTTTCGCCGGGGAATGACTGCACTCTAGGGGGGTGAGAGCGGTCCGAGCACCCCTCATGCGCGTGGCGCAGGCGGCGGGATGTGCCCAAACGCACGCTTTTCCCCCCACATGGGTGGGCTGCGCGGGGTGAGCCACCAATGAAAACGGGCCGGCAAAGCCGGCCCGTGGCGGGATGCGACCAGGAAAACTCAGGCCAGCTTGCCGTGGCAGAGCTTGAACTTCTTGCCACTGCCGCAGGGGCAGGGGTCGTTGCGGCCAACGTGGCCGTATTCGGCCAGCAGCGTGGCGGGGTCGACGTCCTGGCTGATGGAGCCGTCCTCGTTGGGGTGCTGGTAGGTCACGTTGGACACCGCTTCGGCACGGCGTTCCATGGCCTCGGCGGCCTGGCTGGCCTCTTCCTGGCTCTGGATGCGCACATTCATCAGCGTGCGGGTGACTTCCATCTTCACGAGGTCCAACAGCTGGGAGAACAGCTCGAAGGCTTCGCGCTTGTATTCCTGCTTGGGGTTCTTCTGGGCGTAGCCGCGCAGGTGGATGCCCTGGCGCAGATAGTCCAGGGCCGCCAGGTGCTCGCGCCAGCGCTGGTCGATGCTCTGCAGCAGCACCATGCGCATGAAGGGGTTGAACTGATCGATGCCGACGCGCTCGAGCTTGTCCTGGAAGAGCTCGTCGCCGGCCTTGGTGACGGTTTCCAGAATGTCGTCGTCGGTGATCGAGTCGCTCTTCTTGACGAGTTCGGTCAGTGACAGGCCAATCTGCCATTCGCCCTGCAACACCTGCTCCAGACCGGGCAGGTCCCACTGCTCTTCCACGCTCTCGGCCGGCACGAAGGTGCGCACGACATCGCTCAGCGTGGACTCGCGCAGCGAAGCGATCTGGGCGATGAGGCTATCGGCCTCGAGAATGTCGTTGCGCTGCTGGTAGATGACCTTGCGCTGGTCGTTCGAGACGTCGTCGTACTCGAGCAACTGCTTGCGGATATCGAAGTTGCGCGCCTCGACCTTGCGTTGGGCGCCTTCAATGCTGCGCGTGACGATGCCGGCCTCGATGGCCTCGCCTTCGGGCATCTTGAGCCGGTCCATGATGGCGCGCACGCGCTCACCGGCAAAGATGCGCATCAGCTGGTCGTCCAGCGACAGGTAGAAGCGCGAAGAACCCGGGTCGCCCTGGCGGCCGGCACGGCCGCGSAGCTGGTTGTCGATGCGGCGKSTCTCGTGGCGCTCGGTCGCGATGATGCGCAGGCCACCCTCGGCCCGCACCTTGTCATGCAGGCCCTGCCACTCGTCCTTGAGCTGCTGGATGCGGCGCGCCTTCTCGTCGGCGGGGACCGCCTCGTCGGCCTCGAGGAACTTGACCTGGTTCTCGACGTTGCCGCCCAGCACGATGTCGGTGCCGCGGCCGGCCATGTTGGTGGCGATGGTGATGACGCCCGGGCGACCGGCCTGGGCGACGATCTGCGCTTCCTTCTCGTGCTGCTTGGCGTTCAGCACGTTGTGCGGCAGCTTGGCCTGGTCCAGCAGCTTGGAGATCAGCTCGGAGTTCTCGATGGACGTCGTGCCCACCAGCACCGGCTGGCCGCGCGTGTGGCAGGCGCGGATGTCC
>NZ_JBFULE010000467.1:0-4191 GCF_056400485.1 Roseateles sp. P5_B10 | reverse complement strand
GGTGTAGRGGGTGCTGGTGTTGTACTGGTAGACGCCGTTCCAGGATACGACGACGTAGCGGTTGGGCGCCGTGCCCTTCTGTTCCCAGGTCACGCCGCCGCTGCCGGCTCGGCTGGGGTCCAGGTCGGTCCAGTAGGCCAGGATGACGTTGGTCGTGGCCGAGGCAACGCAGCCACTCTGCGTGTCGGCCGCGCCGGCCGGCAGGGCGGTGTTGGTGTAATTGCGGAAGAAGCCGGTGTCGGTCCCGAACTGCAGTCCACCATTGGTCAGCACGCGCACCGACGTGTAGGCCGTGCCTGCGAAGGTGAACTTGAAGCCGCCGGTGAAGGTGATGGTGGCCTTGTCGTCGTCGCCCGGGTAACTGGTGCAACTGCGGTCCCACGCGAGGGCATTGGCGGCCGTCTCCCAGGCATAGCTGTCGCTGCGGAAGGTGTAGCTGGACGCGGCCTGCGCGAGGCCGCACAGCAGGGCCAGGGCGATCAGCAGGAGACAGCGGGCGGCGTGCATGTCTTGTACGACAAGGTACGGCTGAGCTGGCGCTCGGCGTAGGTGGGCTCGGTGGTGCTGCCGTTGGGGCAGGCGCCGCCGCTCGCGATGTTGCAGGCGGTGGCCTGCACGACGTAGAAGGCCAGTTGCTGCTCGCCGTCGGTCACCGTGCCGGCAGCCGGATTGCGCGCGCAGGTGATGGTGACGGTGAAGTCGGACAGTTGGTCGGGCAGGGCGATGCTCTTGGTGGCGAAGCAGATGGGCTGGGCGGCACCGCGCAGGACCTGGTAGCTGCCCCAATCCAGACCAGCCAGGGCGGCCTGGTAAGCCTTGGCCGCGGCCAGTTCGCCGGCCGAGCCGAGCTGCTGGCGCTGGCTCAGCGAGGCCAGCGCCACGCCCAGCGCGGCCAGCACCACGAGGATGAAGAGCATGGACATCATCGTGAAGCCGGTACTCCGGTTCGCTAAGCCGCGCAGCGTTCTCATGGCAGGTTGTCCACGTGGACGGCGTGATAGAGGGACACGGTCTCGCCGTAGCGGGTCAGCGAGATCTGCAGCGAGGCGAGGGCGTAGCGGGCCGTCGCCGCGCCGGTGCCGTAGCTGAAGCTGCAGGCGGTGACGTTGCGGGCCAGCACGGCGGCGGTGCCTGCCGGCGGGTCGGCCTGGCTGGCTGTCGCGGCATAGCCGCTGTAGCGGGTGAGCGTGCCGGCGGCGATATTGCAGGTGTAGCTGACGGGTGACTCGATGGCATAGACGCGATATGGCGGCGACTGCAGCGCATTGGGCAGCGCTGCGCCCGCGACGCCGACGTTGACGGCATTGCCCGCGGCGTTGCCGGAGATGCGCACGTTGTCACCGGCGTAGGCGTCGGCGTCCGGCGTGTCGGCGCCGAGGTTGTACCAGGCCAGCTTCTGGCTGGCATGGCTGATCGCGAGCGGCGGCCCAACGATGGCAAAGTTGGGGACGGGCGCGACGCCGAACTGCAAGGCACCGGCACCGGCGGTGGCGTAACGCGCCGCTCCGCTGACGGGGATGAGCTCCAGGCTGTTGCCCTTCACGCGCACACTGTTGGGCAGAGCACCGGCCAGGTCGCGGGCGATGCGGCGCAGCGCGGTGTCGGCCTGTTCGCCGAGCTGGGCGCGGTCGTTGCTGGCGAAGTAGGCATCCGTCGCCGGCACGATGAAGACCGAGACGATGGTGATGACGATGCCGGTGAGGACGATGGTCATCACCGCCTCGATCAGCGTGAAGCCTTGCTGGCGTGAGCGAACGCCTTCAGTTCGCATCGTTGGGGGCATAGCGGGTGCGCCAGCCTTGCAAGGTCAGCGTGCTGCTGTCGGGCGCAGTGACGGTGACGGTGATCTTCAGCGCCTCGCCGGCCACGACGTTGTCCAGGGCGGCCGAGGTCACGGCGACCGAGGCGCTGTAGCCGCCGAGGCCGGCGATGGCCGTGTTGGTCACGTCGCGGATGCCGCTCATGGAGAAGCCGGCATAGTCGTTGACGTTGTCGAAGGAGGTGGTGCCGTAGCGGGTCTCGCCGGGCTCGGTGCCGCTGCCTTCGACGAGCGTTGCGCACCCGGTTGGCGACACCGTGGCCGACGTGGCCGTGGCGACGTTGGCATCGTCGGGGTCGCACCAGGTGAAGTTCATCAGCTCCACCTCGCGCAGCAGCGACTCGGCGATGGCCAGCTGCTGGCGGCGGATCATGGGTTCCGCGCTCGCCGTCGTGGCCGTGACGAAAACCTTCAGCAGCGCGGCCAGCGCAATGCTGACAACGACGATGAAGAGCAGGAGTTCGATCAGGCTCAGGCCGCACTGGCGCGGCCGACGGGGCATGGCCGGCATGCGGGGGATGCTAGCCGAGCGCCTCATGGGTCAAGCCTCAAGGAGTCGCGTAGATCAGGCCCGTATCCGCCTCGATGCGGTAGGCCTGGCTGTAATTGCTGGAGGCGACCGTGACGGTCAGCGCGCCACCCGTGTGGGTCGTCGTCGCGCCGCTGTTGCCGCTGTTGAAGGTCACTGTGCCGCTGGAGGACAAGCAAGGGCTTTCGGTCGCAGGGCAGGGTAGCGTCGCGATGGCGGTGCCACTGCCATTGCCGTAGGCCCAGCTCACGCCGGTGCTGCTGATGGTCTCGATGATGGGGCGGCGCTGCTGCAGGRCCAGCCTGAGCATGGCCTGGTGGCGGCCCTGAAGGTCATCGCCAAAAGAACGCAGCCGCCACAGCGTCGTGTCCACCACCTTGGGGAGGGCGAACACCGCCAGGGCGGCTGTGATCACGATGACGAGGATGAGCTCGATCAGCGTGAAGCCCGCGTCGGCGCGCGGGGCGTGGGTCATGGGATCAGAGGATGCCGGTGACGGTGAAGGTGGCCTTCTTGTCGATGTGACYGGTCAGCTCGCAAGTGCTCACGGTGATGTTGGCGGCAGCGGTGCTGTCCGTCGTGACCGAAAATCCGGTGGGCAGCGGGCTCTGCAGCATCGCAATGACGTCGGAGCACTTGGTAACCGCGACGCCGTTGTTGATGTTGGCCTTGCGGCCGGCGTAGTTGATGGCCGAGGCCGAGCTCAGCGCGCCGGCAAAACCGTTGACGGCCGCCTGCTTGGCGTCGTCATCAACGGCGACGAACTTGGGCAGGGCGACGGCCGACAGCACGCCGAGGATGACGATGACCATCACCAGTTCGATCAGGGTGAAACCAGCTTGCACAGACTTGTTCATGGGGTGCCTTCCTGCGCTCTGGGCGCTGTGGTCCGGGGGGTGACAGGACTATCGGGCAGCGGCTCAGCGATGAGAAGTGAATTGCGCACGAGTTTTATGACGGGTCCACACCGGCCTGCAAACCGTTGCAGGCTTCACGCCCTGGCCGTCGCTTCAACGCCCCATGGCCGCCTGGCCCAGGTTCCACAGTGGCAGGAAGACACCCAGGGCCAGCACCAGCACCATGCCGCCGATGATGCTCAGCAGGATGGGCTCAATGGCGGCGGACAGGCCCTTGATGGCGAAATCGGTCTCGCGCTCATACATCTGCGCGATCTCGGTCATCAGGGTATCCAGCTCGCCCGTCTCCTCGCCCACCGCAATCATTTGCAGCACGATGGGCGTGAAGACGCCGGTGCCCGTTGCGCAACGAGAGATGCTTTCGCCGCGCTCGACGCCGTCGCGCATCTGCTCGATGCGGGCGCCGATGTAGGCGTTGTCCACGGTCTGCGCGACCACGGTCAGCGCCTGGCTGATGGGCACGCCCGAGCTGCTGGCCAGCGCGAAGCTGCGCGCGAAGCGGGCCAGCGTGGCCTTGAGCACGATGTTGCCGGCGATGGGCAGGCGCAGCTTGAAGCGGTCCCAGGTGTAGCGGCCGCCGGGTGTGGCGATCCAGTTTCGCCAGGCCAAGGCCGCGCCGATGCCAGCAGCCACGACCAGGGGCCACCACTTCACCGTCCAGCCCGAGAAGCCGAGCAGGATGCGTGTCATCAGCGGCAGCTCGGTCTTGAAGTGGGAGAAGACGTCGGCGAACTTCGGTAAAACGAAGACGTTGATGACGATCAGTGCGATGGCCATCGCGACGATCACCATGATGGGGTAGCGCAGCGCCTGCTTGATGCGGGCGCGGATGTCCAGCTCGAACTCCAGGTGCTCGGCCAGGCGCTGGAAGACCTCGGTCAGCTTGCCCGTCAGCTCGCCGACGCGGGTCATGGCGACGTAGAAGC
>NZ_JBFULE010000466.1:0-4195 GCF_056400485.1 Roseateles sp. P5_B10 | reverse complement strand
GGATGATGATCGGCATCAGCGGGCCGATCAGGTTGGTGACGAAGGAGATCACGAACCAGATCAGCAGGATGTAGCCGACGATCAGCGCGCGRTGTTTCATGGCTTGGTGCTCAGACGGCCACGCAGTCAGCGAATTCGCCGGCGCGGATGGTCTTGCGCGGGAAGCGGGACAGGATGGCCCGCGCCGTGCGGCAACCTGCGGCCATGCCTTCCGAAAGATCGCCACCGCGCAACCGTGCAGAGAGGTAGCCCGCATTGAAGGCGTCACCCGCGCCGATGGTGTCGAAGATGTCGGCCGGCTCGGTGTCATACACCACGCGCTGACCATTCTCGATGCCCAGCGCGCCGCGGGCGCCGACCTTGATGACGAGGCTGGCCCCTGGCTTCAGCGCCTTGGCGATCAACGTCAGCGCATCGTMCAGGTCCTTGGTGCCGGCAATGCTGCGCGCCTCCAGCTCGTTGATGAGCAGGTGGTCGCAGTGCGGCAGCCAGCCCAGCACCTCGTCGCGATCCCAGCCCTCGGGCGGCCAGCCGGTGTCCAGGGCGATGCGGTAGCCGCGCGAGGCCGCTTCGGCCAACAGGTCGGCGTAGCGGGCGCGCAGATGGGGCAGCAGGAAGGGCGCCGTGAAGAGGGCGATGGACGGCACCGGCGTGGCGTGCAGGTGCTTGAGCACATGCTGCACCGACAGCTGCTGCAGATGGCCGTGGGTGGTGAAGAAGTTGCGCTCGCCGCAGCTGTGCATCAGGCCGACCGAGATGGTGGTCTCGCGGTCGCAGACTTCCAGGTGGGTGCGAATGCCGCTGAACTGCTCGGCCAGCCAGTGGCCGAAGTGGTCGTTGCCGACGGCGGAGATGAGGTGGGTGGCCTGGCCGATATGGCGGGCGGCCAGCGCCGCGTTGGCGCCCGAGCCGCCGGCACGCAGCTCGCTGCGCGGCATCAGCAGCTCGGTGCCGATGCTGGGCCAGCCCTCCAGCGAGCCGAGAACCAGGTCGACGCCAACGTCGCCGACGACGCTGAGCTGAGGGATGAAAAGGGCGCGATCCGTGTCCATGGGCGCCGACTATAGGAGCCCATCGGAAGTCGTGTCAATAATTAAATCCAATGGATTGAAATATTTATCCGCTTCGCTTGGTGGCGGGGCGATGACCCAGCAATTCGCCCACATCGAGCTCGCCGCGGCGATCCTGTTGCAGCACTTCAAGGCGCGGTGACAGCATCTCGTAGATGGGCAGCACGGCGGCGCCGAGGATGGAGGAGTCGTCCTGGCGGTCGGACAGCACGATGCGGGTCTCGGGCGCCGCCATGCTGCCGCGCACGGAGCGGTGCCAGGGCAGGGCCAGGGCGACGAGGTGCTCCACCAGCACCTTGGGCGCGGAGCCGCCGATGACGATGGAGCGCGGGTCCAGCATGTTCTCGATCATGCAGACGGCGTCGCGCAGGCGGTCGGCGGCCTGGCGGCACCAGCGATGCAGGGCCTCGTCGGCGGGCTGCTGCAGGCGTGCGCTGAGGTCCAGGGTCCAGACATCGTGGTCGCTCACGCCCAGGGCTTCGGCCAGGGAGTGCATGGAGACGTAGCGCTCCAGGCAGCCGCGGTTGCCGCAATAGCAGGGCGTGCCGCCGGGCACGATGGGCACGTGGCCGATCTCGGTGGCATTGCCATCGGCGCCGGGGTAGGCCGAGCGGCCGATGACCAGGGCTCCGCCCAGGCCCAGGCCGAGGTGCAGGTAGAAGAAGTCGTCCAGATGGCGAGCGACGCCGAACAGCGTCTCGCCCAGGGCGCCGGCAACGCTGTCGACGCGGTAGAAAAGAGGCAGGCCGGTGGTCTCGCGCAGTTCGTCCAGCACGGACAGGTCGTTCCAGCCTTCCAGCGCCGTCGGGCCGACGAAGCTGATGTCGGTATGGCCGAGCGGGCCGGGCAGGGCGACGCCGATGCCCCAGAGGCGCTCGGTCGATTCACGGCGCAGGCGCGCCACGAGCTGCAGCATGGACGCCAGCATCTGCTGGCGGTCGCCGGTGTCCAGCTCGACCTCGCAGCGGCTGCGGATCTCGCCGACCAGGTTGACGAGGGCCGCCGAGGCCCGGCCCGGCTCCAGGCTGATGCCGATGGCGTTGCCAGCCTGCGGGTTCAGCTCGAAGGCGATGGGCGGCTGGCCGCGCGATTTGTCGACCTTCTGGCGCCGCGACACGATGAGGCCGATGGCCTCCAGGTCGTTGGTGATGTTGGCCACCGTCTGCGGGCTCAGGGACACCATGTCGGCGATGTCCTTGCGCGAGGCGGCGCCTTGCTGGCGGATGAAGTCCAGCACCACGCGGCGGTTGAAGGGGGCGCTGGACTGTTGGGTGGCTCCTCGGCCGGTGGTTCTCATGCGTGCTGACGGCGCTTTCGTGGTGCCCATGATAGGTGGGGCCTGTGCCCGGGCCGCGATTCTGTCCGAGGCGGCGGTTCCGGCGTCGATCACGCTTGAAATAAATTTATACAACCATTGGATTTAAATATTGACGATGCCGGCTTGGCGGCCCTACATTCGCCGCCCATGAGACGTGAAGTCCCGTTGGAGGGACGAGGTCTGGCCCGGCGCATCCAGCAGTGAAGTTGCGCTCCTCGCCGGCAGTGCGTGCGCTGCTCGTGGGCATCCACAACCCGTGGCTCTTCCATCGCCACAAGACTTCGTTGAGGCAAACATGCAATCACTCCGGATCGGCTCGTGTGCGGCCCTCGCCCTGTTGAGCCTGTCTTCGCTCGCAATTGGGGCTGGCAATGCGGCCGGCAGCAATGCCGCCAAGAGCACGGCCTATGTGCAGGACGGCTGGCTCTATACCAAGACCGAGACCGCCAGCGGCCAGGCCCTGGTGACGGCCGTCCAGCCGGCGGCGGCCAGCGGCGTCATCCCCGTGGGCGACGCCAAGGTCTACGGCAACGTCTTCGACAAGAACCGCAAGCTGACCGTCGCCCAATGGCAGGCCGTGCTCAGCATGGACGCCTACCCGGAGAACGGCACCACCAACTACCAGGACGTCGGCCCCTGGCGCTATTGCGAGGTGGACTACGAGGCCAGCCAAGGCATTTCCGACTACCGCGGTGACACCTTCGGCCCGGTCGGTGTGACGACGGTGGGCGATTTCCCCGACTACTTCAAGAACGCCTTCGCGCCCTATGTGCTGGGCAAGACCGGCGCGACCAACACCGACATGAAGAACTGGGGCGTGCAGGTCACCGGCGTGTCGGCCGCCAACTTCAAGGCGGATGATTCGCGGCTCGACCCCTATCCCAACCTCAGCCGCTCCAACTCCACCAAGCGCGCGGCCCTGACCAAGATCTGCAAGGCCCTGCAGTCGGCCTTCGACAACCAGCAGGACAAGTATGTGATGAGCCATTACGCGCACATCAACAACGACAAGCTGCTGCCGGTCCTGAGCGCCCTGAAGGGCATCGGCTTCACGGCCTTCGACAAACACAACCTCGTCGGCATGGCCTTCCAGGTGCAGGTCAACACCGGCTCGATTGGCAGCGTCTCGGCCTTCACCTCGGTCAAGAACGCTGGCAATTGCGGCAGCCTGAGCGCCGAGACCTGCTTCGCCACCTACCTGACCGACCAGTACATCCGCTGGCTCAAGTCCAGCAGCCTCGGCGACGATGCGGGCAACTGCTGGCGCGCCAGCATGGCCCTGGACATCTACAAGAAGAATCCGGCCATGAACAGCGTCAGCACGGTCAATTCGGTCATCAACAGCAGCTACCCCGACAACAGCGGMAAATGCCCGACCTCGGGCATCAAGTGGTCCAAGAACATGGCATGGGAATGAAGCGAATCCTGATTGCAGCGGCCCTCGTGGCCGCAGCGCCGCTGTGCGTGGCCGCCGAGGCGGCTGCGCCGGTGACGACGGTGTCGGTCAAGTTGCCGACCGATCCGCTGCTGGTGCAGATCAACCAGGTGGCGCTGGAACGCGTCGGCCCCAAAAGGGCTGTCGTCGAGTCCACGGGCCCGGCCCAGGCCGGGCGCTACCGCGTGCTGGCCGGTGGCAAGGTCGTCGCCCAGGGCGAACTGAAGGCCTTGCCCGAGTTCTCCGCCTGGGGGGCGGGCAAGCGCTACTTCGAGGTCGACTTCTCGGCCATCGAGAAGGCGGGCGCCTATCGCGTCGAAGCCACGTTGGGTGGCAAGCGCGCGCTGTCGGCACCGGTGCATGTGCGTGACC
>NZ_JBFULE010000465.1:0-4207 GCF_056400485.1 Roseateles sp. P5_B10 | reverse complement strand
ACGTAAGGCCGTCGTCTCGTCGGCCTTGAGCAACTCGGCGTCCGTGTGGCCGACCACCGCTTCACGCTCGAACATCTGCGCCAGGCCCGTGCTCGCAAATACGTATCGGCCGGTGGACATCGCCTTGATCGCCGCCTGGCTGCCCAGGGGCTCGATCAACGAGATGAGGCCGGCCAGCGTCTCGCCGCCCAGTTCTCCGTGGCCTGCCAGCCAATGCGCCAAGCTGCCGGGCGGCGGCTGCATCGCGGTCTGGTCAGCGGTCATGTCCATGAGATCGTTGTGATGCCATCGTGTATTCGCGGCGCAATGCCGCGAATACCAAAGGTGTCGGGGGACTGTAGTGGGGCCAAAGCAGCACCAGCAAGGCCGTGCCACCCCATGAATCGGGCCTCCCCCCTAGAAGACCCTTTTGCTACCCGGCGTGAATCCTAACGAGTTTCGATGCGCCCACCCACGACAATGCCGCCCCATTCACGGGAGGTCTATGCGGGGATTCGATGCGGTGGTGGTGGGCGCGGGGGCGGCAGGGCTGTTCTGTGCTGGCCTGGCGGGCCAGCGGGGTCTCAAGGTGCTGCTGATCGACCACTCGCCCAAGCTGGCCGAAAAAATTCGTATCTCGGGCGGCGGCCGGTGCAATTTCACGAATCGTGAGGCCGGGTCGGCCAATTTCCTGTCCGAAAACCCCGCCTTCTGCCGCTCAGCCCTGGCCCGCTACACCCCGCAGGACTTCATCAAGCTCGTGCAGGGCTATGGCATCGCCTTCCACGAGAAGCACAAGGGCCAGTTGTTCTGCGACGACTCCGCTGAGCAGATCATCCAGATGTTGGTCAAGGAATGCGAGGCGGGTGGCGTGACGCGCTGGCAGCCCTGCACGGTGGCGGACGTGCGCAGGCTGCCCGAAGGTGGCTTCGAGTTGGACACCAGCCAGGGTCCGGTGCTGGCGCCGCGCGTCGTCGTCGCGACCGGCGGGCTGCCTGTGCCCAAGATCGGCGCCAGCGACTGGGGCCTGCGACTGGCCAAGCGCTTCGAGCACGCCATCGTGGAGCCGCGCCCGGCGCTGGTGCCTCTGACCTTCGATGCGGACGCCTGGGCACCCTTCGCCGCCCTGGCCGGGTTGTCGTTGCCAGTGGAAGTCAGCGTTGGCAGTGGCAAAGCGCGCATGCGGTTCCTTGAAGACCTGCTGTTCACACATCGTGGTCTCAGCGGCCCGGCCATCCTGCAGATCTCAAGCTACCGCGCCGATGATCAGGCGCTGCAGCTCAATCTGGCGCCCGACCTCCAACTGGAGAAGGAACTTGTCCAGGCCAAGGCCACCTCACGCCGCCAACTCGGCAACGAATTTGCGTCCCGCCTGCCGCAGCGCCTGGCGGCCGTCTGGCTGGAGCGCGCAAACCTGGACGCCACCAAACCGCTGCCCGACTGCCGCGACGCCGACCTGCAGCGCCTGGGCCGCAGCGTGCACGATTGGCAGTTGATGCCCAGCGGCGACGAGGGTTGGCGCAAGGCCGAAGTCATGCGCGGTGGCGTCAGCACCAAGGAACTGAGTTCGCAAACGCTCGAGAGCAAGCGCGTCCCGGGCCTGTATTTCATCGGTGAAGTCGTGGACGTGACCGGCTGGCTGGGCGGCTACAACTTTCAATGGGCGTGGGCCAGTGCGGCTGCCTGCGCCCGGGCCATGGCGGACACCGCCACAACAGCTTGAGCGAATCTTGGCAAGTCGTTGATTTTCTGGCTACAATCCCTGGCTTTGCTGGCAAACCTGCGCGTCGATTCGCTGCACTTCTCGAAGAAGACTCAAGAGAAGCAGTAATCCGGAACCTGCTGCTGATCCCAGCCGCGAACACCGAGCGCAATCTGAAGGAAATAAATGACCACCATCCGCGTCAAGGAAAACGAGCCGTTCGACGTCGCCCTGCGTCGCTTCAAGCGCACCATCGAAAAGCTGGGTCTGCTGACCGAACTTCGCGCCCGCGAGTTCTACGAGAAGCCCACCGCCGAGCGCAAGCGCAAGAAGGCAGCCGCCGTCAAGCGCCATTACAAGCGTGTGCGCAGCATGCAGCTGCCCAAGAAGCTGTTCTGATCGGCTGACGCGACCCGGAGCCTGTTTCCATAACAGCTCCGGTTGACACCAAAACCCGCCACAGGACGCTGTCGCGGGTTTTTGTTTTTTTCATACCCTCTACGCCATGAGCCTCAAAGACCGCATCACCGAAGACATGAAGGCCGCGATGCGCGCCAAGGAAGCCGATCGTCTGTTGACCATCCGTGGCCTGCTGGCCGCCGTGAAGCAGAAGGAAGTGGACGAGCGCGTCGTTGTGGACGACACGGCCCTGGTGGCCATCGTCGACAAGCTGATCAAGCAGCGCAAGGACTCGATCAGTCAGTTCGCCGCCGCCGGCCGCGACGACCTCGTTGCCAAGGAAACCGCCGAGCTGGCGGTGCTGCAGGCTTATCTGCCTGAGCGCCTGTCGGCCGAGGCTGTGGCTGAGAAGGTCGGAGCCATCGTGGCTGAGCTGGGCGCGAGCGGCCCGGGCGACATGGGCAAGGTCATGGCGGCTGCCAAGGCCGCACTCGCCGGCGTGGCAGAGATGAGTGCAGTGTCGGCCGCGGTCAAGGCCGCGTTGGCCAAGTAGGGAGTCGCCATGAGCCTGCCGATGCAAGCCATCGCCCCCGACATCTGCGCCGCCCCTCAGCTGACGCCCGAAGCCATGGCCGAAGCGGCGGCGATGGGCTTCAAGAGCGTCGTCAACAACCGGCCCGATTTCGAGCACGGCCCCGACCAGCCGACGTCAGCCGCCATCCAGGCGGCTGCCGAGGCTGCTGGCCTGGAATACCGCCATCTGCCGGTGGCCGGCGGCTATCAGTCGCCCGAGGAGATTGCGGCCTTCGCCGATCTGCTGGCCGAACTACCGCGGCCGCTGCTGGTCTTCTGCCGCTCCGGTGCCCGATCGACTCGCCTGTTCATGCAGGCCCAGCAACTGGGCTGAACCCCCTCGGGGCTTACCCTGAACGACGGCTGAATGAAGCCGACGCCCCCCAAGCGGTCGCTACATTGGCGGCCGCTTCGCTTTTCTCCTGCCCAGCCCATGAACGCCCTGCTCTCCCTTGCGCGGCGCATCGACAGCCTGAACGACCGCTTCGGCAAGATTGCCGCCTGGGCCGTGCTGCTGTCCTGCTTCATCAGCGCCGCCAACGCCGTCGTCCGCTACGGGCTGGACTACAGCTCCAACTCCTTCCTCGAGATCCAGTGGTATCTGTTCGCCACCTGCGTCATGCTGGGCGCGGCTCAGGTGCTCCGACTCAACGAGCATGTGCGTGTGGACCTGGTCTACAGCCGGCTGACCGGCCACGGCAAGGTCTATGTCGACCTGTTCGGCCTCGTCGTCTTCCTGATGCCGGTCATCTGCTACATGGCCTGGCTGTCCTGGGGCCTGTTCGTCGTCAAGCTCAGCACCGGCATGAGCGCCAGTGACTCGGTCGCCAGCCTCGGCCTCATGGGCTATGTCACCAAGCTGCTGACCTCGGGCGAGGTGTCGAGCAATGCCGGCGGCCTGATCCGCTGGCCGGCCGTGCTGGTGCTGCCCCTGGGCTTCGCGCTCGTTGCGCTGCAGGGCGTGGCCGAAATCATCAAGCGCGTGGCCTGGCTCGCGCACAAGTTCGACATGGACATCCACTACGAGAGGCCCCTGCAATGATCTCGATGGAGAGCTTCCCGCCGCTGATGTTCGCGGGGCTGATCGTGATCATGCTGATCGGCTTCCCCGTCGCGTTCTCGCTGGCAGCACTCGGCCTGGCCTGCGGTTTCTTCGCGGTGAGCCAGGGCTGGTTCCCGCCGGAGTTCATGAGCGCGCTGCCGCAGAACGTCTTCGGCATCCTGTCCAACGACCTGCTGCTGGCCATTCCCTTCTTCACGCTGATGGGCTCGCTGCTGGAAAAATGCGGCCTCGCGGAGGACATGCTCGACTCCATGGGCCAGCTGTTCGGCCCGGTGCGCGGCGGCCTGGGCTATTCGGTCATCATCGTCGGCTTCATCCTGGGCGCCATCACCGGCACCGTCGCGGGCCAGGTCATCGCGATGGCGATGATCTCGCTGCCGRTCATGATGCGCTACGGCTACRACATGCGCTACGCGACCGGCGTGCTGGCCGCGTCGGGCACGATCACGCAGCTGGTGCCGCCGTCGCTGGTACTGGTCGTGCTGGCGGAC
>NZ_JBFULE010000464.1:0-4208 GCF_056400485.1 Roseateles sp. P5_B10 | reverse complement strand
GGTCTACTCCGTCCCCATCTCGACCTTGCCCGGTGGCCGTGGCGACGGCCAGCCCATCACGACCATGATCGAGCTGGAGACGGGCAGCCAGATCGCCCATTACGTTGCCGGTGCACCGAACCAGCGCCTGGTGTTTGCCGGTTCGACCGGCTATGGCCTGATCGCCCAGATCGGCGACCTGGTCGGGCGCCAGAAGGCCGGCAAGACCTTCCTTGCGCTTGACGACGGCGAGCTGCCGCTCCTGGCCGCAGTGCCTAACGACGTAGTCGCTCTCCAGCTTGGCGTGCTGAGCGCCCAGGGGCGTCTTTTGAGCTTCCCGCTGGATGAACTCAAGCACCAGCCCAAGGGCGGCAAGGGTCTGATGCTGATGGACCTGGAGGCCAAGGACAGCGTGGCGTCCATCGCCTGCTTCACGACCCAGTTGCGCGTGCTCGGCAGCGGCCGCGGCGGCAAGCCGCGCGAGGAATTGCTGAAGAACCAGTCCTTGGCTGCCCACGCTGGCAAACGCGCCCGCAAGGGCAAAGCGGTGGACGGCCTGCAGAAGGTCGCGCGCCTGACGGCCGAATAAGGTGCATGCGCTCAGAAAAGGTGACAGCCGGCCGTGACTTGGTGCACATCTGACAAAGCTTAGGGCGGCGTTTACAAGTTGCTACAAACCCGGCCCGTGATGTCCCTAGTGCAAGGGGTATGCAGGCGATTCAACAGTCTTCGCTGCACTGCACAATGGTTTCCGGCGGTTGTGCTTGACCGTCCAAAGTCAGGAGCTACGCAATGAAATTGAAAAACCTCGCCGCCGCATCCGTGGTGGCTCTAACCGCGCTCAGCAGCCAAGCTGCTTCCTTCAACTGGGGGGCGCATGATGCGTTTGAAGTCGGTGGCAACACCGTCTCTGGCGCCGTGTTCGACACCTTTTCGTTCTCGCTTGGTACCAGCAGCACGCTGACCAGCAGCGTGATCGCCAATCCCGGCAGCTTCTTGGGTTCGGCTTACACGCTGTACTCCTCAGGAGCTGACCACATGGTTGGTGGCGGTGACGATTCCTTTGTGGGCGCTTGGGGATTTAACACCGCAAACACCGTGGCGCTGGGTTCGGGCAGCTACTACTACTCCGTCCTGGGTGGCGCTACCGGCTCGTCCACATACGCCATCAGCTCTGTCGCGGCTGCGGTGCCGGAACCCGAAACCTACGCCCTTCTGGGTGCAGGCCTGGGCGTCATCGGCTTCCTCGCCTCGCGTCGCCGCCGCGATTCCTGATCGCGGTTGAACTGCCTGCGCGCTCCCAACGGCGCGCAGGCAGCTCACGACCCGTACAGCCCTGGTCATCCTGATCCAGGGCTTTTTCATGGGCGTCTCAAACTCGATCGACTAAGGGGTGGCCGCTGCGGCGCCGATGTGGCGCTCCAGGAAGCGCTCCACGCGGCCCCAGAAGTCCACGCTCGTCTCCAACGAGCGCCAGCCATGGCCCTCGTTGGGGTACACCACCCATTCCAGGCTTCGATGGCCTGCGGCTTCCAGGGCCTTTTTCATGTCGACGCCCTGCTGGACCTCAACGCGGCGGTCCTCGGCGCCATAGGCCATCAGCAGCGGCTGCTTGATCTTGGCGGCGAGCTTGACGGGCGCATTGGTGGCGAGCATCTCCGCGTCGTTCACCGGGTCGCCGACCAGCAGCTTGAGGTCGTGTTCGGCCCACATGCTCTGAATGTCGGTGTGGCTGCGGCTGAACAGCGAGGCCGGGTCGGTAACCCCCGCCCACTCGAAGCCGCAGCGGAAGAGCTCCGGGTTGCGCACCAAGCCCATGAGCGTGGCGTAGCCGCCGTAGCTGGCACCGGCGACGCAGATGCGCTTGGGGTCGGCGAGCCCTTTGTCGACGGCCCATTGGGCGGCGTCGGCGAGGTCGGCCTGCATGGCCTGGCCCCATTGCTTGCGGCCAAGGTTTTCATGGTGCTCTCCGTAACCCTCGCTGCCCCGGAATTCCGGCTCGATGACGAGGTAACCGCGGTTGGCGAGGAATTGCGCCATGTCGTTCCAGTACCAGTGATTGCCCCGCACCCAGGGGCCGCCGTGCACGAGCACGACCGCTGGACGCGAGGCGGCCGCACCGAGCGGCTTGGTCAGTTGCACGGGCATGGCCAGGCCGTCGCGGGTCTTCACGCGCAGAACCTCGCGCTCCGCCATGTCGGCGGCACGTACGGACGGACGCGACCGGAACAGCATCTTCAGCTGGCGGCTGTCGCGGTCATAGGCGTAAATGATTTCAGGCTGGCGGTCGGATGCGGCGTGGATCAGCACGCGCTTGTCCTTCAGGCAGTCGCGGCAGCTGATGGCGTTGACGGTGGCGGGTAGCAGCTTGTCGATCTCGGCCTGCAGGGCCTTCATGTCCTTGTCGAACCAGGCGGTGTCAGCGGCATCGGCCTCGTAGYGCAGGCCGATCAGCCGGCCGCTGTCGCGGTCCAGCACCGGGTGGCCGGTCCAGTCGTAGCCACGGATGGAGAGCAGGGTCTGGCGGCTGTCGCCCATCGCGCTGAGGCGCTGCACGATGCGGATGTCGCCCTTGGACTCGGCCGCGTCATGGCCGGCCACGAGCAGGTCACCGCCCGGCAGGCGCGCCAGCGGCATCGGCATGGGGTCGATGTTGCGGCGGCCGGAGCGCCAGAGCTTCCAGGACCGGGTCTCGGCGTCGAAGAGATGCACGCCGAAGCCCGCGCCCTCCATCGTGATGCAGGCCTGCGGCTGGCCCTTGCCGTCCACCAGCCACTCGGCCACGCGGTTGGGCACGTTGTCGGTAACCAGCGTCAGCTTGCCCGTGCGCGTGTTGAGCCGGCCCAGCACCTCGTGGCTGAACTCGCCGTTCTCGTCCCAGGTGTAGCGCTGCACCATGACGTCGTCGCTGTCGTCGTCCAGCGCGCGCAGCAACCGCCAGTTCCAGGGCAGCAGTTTGTCAACGGCTTCCTTGATGCGCGTGCCGGTCTGGGCCTGGCCGGGGTTGATGTTGAAGCGCGTGGAGATCAGCTGCGTCACCTCGCCGCTGCGCACGTCCAGCACCCAGAGGCCCGTGGAGACTGGCGTGTCGCGCAGTTCGTGGCGCTGCCAGGCCTGAAAGACCAGCCGGTTGGGATTGAGCCAGTGGACGCTGGCGACGTCGAGCCGGTCCACGGCTGCGACGACGTCGGTGGGGCTGTCGTCGTCTACCCGAGCCAGCGCGAGCTTGGTGCGCTCGCCAGGGCGGTTGACGAGGACGGCGACGCGGCTCTGGTCAGGCGACAGCACGGCGCGCTCGAAAGCCGGCGGCCTGAAGAAGGCCTCGATGGGTAGCTTGGGCGCCTGGGCGCCGGCGAGTGCAGACGACAACAGGGCCAGCGTGACGCTGGCCTGCGCGATGATTCTCATGACTTCTCCCTGAAAACGGGGCCGAAGCCTACTCGACCCGCAACGGTAATGTGCCCTTGCGGGCGTCAATCATCGAAGCCCGGGAAGAGCCGGCTCGGGAACACCATGCTCTGCGTCGTGCGAACGACGGCGCCGTCCTTGAAGTGGACGTTGAAGCGCAGGCCATAGCCCGCCTGGTCGGGCTCGATGGTCCAGTCCCAGACGTCTTCGCCGCTGAGGCGGAAGAACACACGCGTGCGCTCGCGGCCGAGGATGCGGCTGACCTGTTCGGGCGTCATGCCCGGCTCGATGCGGGCGCGGCCGGCAGGGGAGAGGCCGTCCTCGATGCGGACCAGCCGGCCATCGACGGCCAGGCGAACCATGTAGCTGTGCCGGCCCATCGGCTGGTTCGAATATTCGAGCGTCCGGCCGCCGTCAGCCTCGGGCCAGGTGCGCACCGGCTGGCCATAGAGTGCGATGACGTCCGTCTCGCCGCTGACGCCGGGCTTCAGCCGCGCATCGCGATCCGGCGTCGCGCAGCCGGTGAGCAGTGCGGCGCAGAGAGCGAGGGCGGCGAGTCGCATGGCGATATTCAACGCTGGGCCAGGGCCCTCGCGCAGTCGCTGACGAGGCCCGGGCCCTTGTAGATGAGGCCGGTGTAGACCTGCACAAGGTCGGCACCGGCGGTGATTTTGGCGCGCGCGTCGGCACCGCTCATGACGCCGCCCACACCGATGATGGGATAGCCCGCCGGCAGGGCTGCGCGCAGCAGGCGAATGACGCGGTTGCTGGCCTCGAAGACCGGGGCGCCCGACAGGCCACCCATCTCGTTCGCATAGGGC
>NZ_JBFULE010000463.1:0-4208 GCF_056400485.1 Roseateles sp. P5_B10 | reverse complement strand
GGCCTTTGTTGCGGCCAACCCCGGCGTGGCTCGCTTCAGTTTGGTCACCGACGGCCTCGTCGCCCTGCTGGGCGCCCATGGCGGCCAGCCCGGTGCACTGTTGATTTCAGGCACCGGCTCGGTTGCAGAGGCCTTGCTGCCCGACGGCAGCCGCCGCATGGTGGGCGGCTGGGGCTGGCAAATCGGCGATGAGGGCAGTGGAGCGTGGCTCGGCCAACAGGCCATGAAGCTTGCTCAAGCCGCCTACGACAGCCGCGTCCCGGCCGGTCCGCTGGTGCTGGCCGTCTGGCGCCAGACCGGCGCGACGCGCGAAGAAATGCTGGGCTTCTGTGCCCAAGCCGGGCAGAGGGGCTATGCCAGCTTGGCGCCCCTGGTCTTCGAGCACGAAGAAAACGACCCTGCCGCCAGCGTGCTGCTGGCGCAGGCGGCGGGTGCGCTCGACGCCCTCGCTGCCGCCCTCCATCCCACCCTGCCGCTGGCCCTGGCCGGCAGCATCGCGCTGCGCTTGGGCGCGCGCCTCAGCCCGGCCTTGCAGTCTCGCCGTGTCGAATCTCAGGGCGAGCCGGTCATCGGCGCGCTCTGGTTGATTCAACAACAAGAAATGAACCACGCATGAGCGCCGTCTTCAATTTCAAGCCTGATCCCAATGCGGCGTCGCCGCTCTACATGCAGCTCGCGCAGAGCCTGGCGACGGCCATCCGCGAGGGGGTCTTCCACGCCGACGAGGCCCTGCCCAGCGAGCGCGTGCTGGCCGAGCAGCTCGAGCTGTCGCGTGTCACCGCGCGCAAGGCCATCGACCGTCTCGTCGAGCAGGGGCTGATCATCCGCAAGCGCGGCTCGGGCAACTACATCGCGCCCAAGCTGGAGCAGCCGCTGACGCGCCTGACCAGCTTCTCGGAAGAACTGCACCAGCGAGGCTTCGTGCCCAGCTCGCGCTGGCTGCTGCGCGGCTTCACGCCGGCGGCACCCGACGAGCAGCTGTCGCTGGAGCTGAAGAGCGGTGAGCGCGTCGCCCGCCTGGAGCGCCTGCGCCTGGCCGACTCGGTCGTCATGGCCTACGAAGTCTCGGTGCTGCCGCAGACCGTGCTGCCCGACCCGCAAAAGGTCGAGGCCTCGCTCTACACCCACCTCGGCGACCGCGCGCCGGTGCGCGCGCTGCAGCACATCCGCGCGCTGAATGCCGACGCCAAGCTCGCCGGTCTGCTGGAGGTGCCGTTAGGTGCGGCCGTCCTCTTCATCACGCGGGTCGGCTATCTGTCCTCGGGCCAGGCCGTCGAGCTGACGCATTCCTATTGCCGAAGCGACTACTACGACTTCGTGGCCGAGATGCGCAGGGACTGATGAAACTTCGACTCGAAGGCGACATCGTCACGCCCCAGGGCGTGATCACCGGCCACCTGGACATCGCCCACGGCCGCATCGCGGCCGTCAGCGGCACGCCCATCGATGTCTCGCGCGCCGGCGAGGGCGGCCGGTCCATCCTGTTGCCCGGCTTCATCGACACCCATGTGCATGGCGGCGGTGGCCGCGACACGATGGAGGGCGGCGACRCCATCGCGACGATTGCGCGCCGCCACGCCCGCCACGGCACGACGGCGCTGCTGGCCACGACGATGACGGCGCCGGTCGGCGAGATCGAGGCCGCGCTGAAGGCGCTGGGCCCGGTCTGCCGCCAGCGCGGCCGCCAGTCGGCCCGCGTGCTCGGCGTGCATCTCGAAGGCCCGTACATCAGCCCTGATCGACTCGGTGCCCAGCCTGCGCATGCCATCCCCGCGACGCTGGAAGAGGTGCAGCGGCTCAACGAATTCGCGCCCATCAAGGTGCTGACCATCGCGCCCGAGATGGTCGGCCACCTGGCGCTGATCGGCCCGCTACGCGACGCCGGCATCCGTGTGCAGATCGGCCACAGCAATGGCGGCTATGACGACGGCGTGGCGGCCCTCCAGGCCGGCGCCGCGGGCTTCACCCACCTCTTCAACGCGATGACCGGCCTGCACCACCGCGAGCCCGGCATGGTCGGCGCGGCGCTCGCCCACGGCGAACACGCCGAGCTCATCCCCGACCTCATGCATGTGCACCCCGGCGCCATCCGCGTCGCGCTGCGCTGCATCCCCGGCCTGTTCTGCGTGACCGACTCGACCGCCGCAGCCGGCATGCCCGACGGCGAATACCGCCTCGGCGAATACACGGTGCAGAAATGCCTGGGCGGTGTGCGCCTGGCCGACGGCACGCTGGCCGGCAGCGCCCTGACGATGGACCAGGCGCTGCGCAACCTCGTGCAGACCGTGGGCCTGACCTTGCCCGAAGCGTCGCGGCGTGTGTCGACCGCGGCCGCCGAATACCTGGGCCTGACAGACCGCGGGCGCCTTGAGGCTGGCGCCTGGGCCGATGTGGTCGTGATGGATGCCGCACTGAATCTGCGGCGCGTGTTTGTAGAAGGTGAAGAGATCGATGTCGTCGTTGATGCTTGAAGAGGCGCTGAGCGCGCCGGACGTGGTGGCCCGCCAACTGGCAGCGGACCCGCTGAGCTATACCCGCCTGGGCCAGGCGCTGCAGGAGCAGCCGCCCAGCAGCGTGCTGACGATTGCGCGCGGCAGCTCCGACCATGCGGCTCACTACCTGGCCTACCTCGTCATGGCGCGCCTGGGCCGGCTGGTCACCTCGCTGCCGATGTCGCTGATCACGCTCTACCAGAGCCGCATCCACTGCCAGGGCCTGCTGTCGATGGCCTTCTCGCAGTCCGGCCAGAGCCCCGACCTGATCGCGCCGACGAAGTTCTTCCGCGAAGGAGGTGCGCGCACGGTGGCCTTCGTCAACGCCAGCGGCTCGCCGCTCGCGGCCGCGGCGGAACACGTGTTCGAGCTGCACGCCGGCCCCGAGAAGAGCGTGGCCGCTACGAAGAGCTATATCGCCCAGCTGGTGGCCGGCGCCCGCGTCGTCGCTGCCTGGCAGCAGGACGACGCCCTGCGCGCCGCGCTGAACGTGCTGCCCATCGCGTTGGAGCGGGCCGCCAAGCTGGATTGGAGCGCCGCGCTGCCGGTGCTGCAGAACGAGGACCGCCTCTTTGTGCTCGGCCGTGGCACGGGCCTGGCCGTCGCGATGGARGCGGCGCTCAAGCTCAAGGAAACCTGCGGTATCCAGGCCRAGGCTTTCTCGGGCGCCGAGGTCAAGCACGGCCCCATGGCCCTGGTGCGCGACGGCTATCCACTGCTGATCTTCGCGCCGCGCGGCCCGGCCCAGGCCGGCCTGCTGGCCATCGCCGAGGAAATGCGCAGCCGTGGTGGCCGCGTGCTGCTGGCCGCCCCCATCGGTACGCCCGGCGCCGAGCTGCCGCTGGTCACGACGGGCAACGAGGACCTCGATCCCATCGCCCTCGTGCAGAGCTTCTATCCCATGGTCGAGGCGCTGGCGCGAGCTCGTGGCTTCAACCCTGACGTCCCGCCCAACCTGGCCAAAGTCACCAAGACGCATTGATCATGAGCAACTTTGATCCCGGCCGTCTCGTGATGGTCGACATCCCCGGCCCTTCGCTCGATGCGGACACGGCCGCCTTCCTGCGCGAGCAGAAGATCCGCTCGGTCTGCCTGTTCCGCAAGAACATCGGCACGGAGGGCGAGGTCAAGGCGCTGATGCGCGATCTCATCGACGTGCTGGGACCCGAGGCGCTGATCGGTATCGACCAGGAAGGCGGCGCGGTCGTCCGCGTGACCTTCCTGCCGCAGCCGCCGTCCGCCATGGCGCTGGGCGCGAGCGGTGACGCCGACCGGGCCGAGGCCGTGGGCGCGGCGGTGGCGCGCGGGCTGAAGTCGCTGGGCATCAACTGGAATTTCGCGCCGGTGCTCGACGTCAACAACAACCCGGCCAACCCGGTCATTGGCGAGCGCAGCTTTTCCAACGACCCGGTCGAGGTCAGCCGTCTCGCGGCTGCGTGGATGCGTGGCTCGCTGCGCGAAGGCGTGGCCTGCTGCGTGAAGCACTTCCCCGGCCATGGCGACACGCATGTGGACTCGCACCACGCCCTGCCCACCGTCGACAAGACGCGTGCCGAGCTGAACGCACTGGAGCTGGCGCCCTTCAAGGCACTGGCCTCGCAGGCGCCGGCCATGATGACGGCCCACATCGTCTACCCGCAGATCGACCCTGACCGCCCGGCCACGCTGTCGCCGCAACTGATTGGCGGCATCCTGCGCCAGGACTGGGGCTATGAC
>NZ_JBFULE010000462.1:0-4213 GCF_056400485.1 Roseateles sp. P5_B10 | reverse complement strand
GTGCCGGCCAGCGCCGCGGGGCTGGCACCGTATTTCTCGGCCAGGTGCTCCTCGATGTCCTGGCCCTCGGGTTTCATGCCGGGGTTGAGCTCGAAGGGGTGGAAGTGCAGGTCCAGTTCCAGCCCAGGGATGCGGGCCGCCGCCGCTTCCAGCGAATACAGGCCGATGGCACACCAGGGGCAGACGATGTCGGAAATGAAGTCGATGCGCATGGGCGGCATTTTCGCTGGCATCGAGATGCCCCTCTGGTTTGCAGGCTTGCGAGGTGTGACCGGCTTTTGCGCTAGCGTTGCCGGGTTTGCATCCTGGAACGCCTGCATGACCGATCCGACAACGACCGACTACATCCCGCCCCAGGTCTGGACCTGGGACAAGGCCAGCGGCGGCCAGTTCGCCAGCATCAATCGCCCCATCGCCGGCGCCACCCATGACAAGGCGCTGCCCGTTGGCCGCCATCCGCTGCAGCTGTATTCGCTGGGCACGCCCAATGGCGTCAAGGTCACCGTGATGCTGGAGGAACTGCTGGCGCTGGGCCACACCGGCGCCGAATACGACGCCTGGCTGGTGCGCATCAACGAGGGCGAACAGTTCGGCAGCGGCTTTGTCGAGGCCAATCCCAATTCCAAGATTCCGGCCCTGGTGGACCACAGCGGGCCAGAACCGGTGCGGGTGTTCGAGTCGGGCGCCATCCTTGTCTACCTTTCCGAAAAGTTCGGTGGCGCCTTCTTGCCCGAAGGTGGTGCGGCGCGCGCCGAGGCGCTGAGCTGGCTGTTCTGGCAGATGGGCAGCRCSCCCTTCCTYGGCGGCGGCTTCGGSCAYTTCTAYGCCTATGCRCCSACCAAGMWSGARTACSCCATCGACCGCTATGCSATGGAGGTCAAGCGCCAGCTCGATGTGCTGAACCGCCGGCTGGCTGAAGCGCCCTATCTGGCGGGCGAGGCCTACAGCATTGCCGACATGGCCATCTGGCCCTGGTATGGCGCGCTCGCCAAGGGGCAGCTCTACGGCGCCGGTGAGTTCCTGTCGGTGCAGGAGTACACCCACGTCATCCGCTGGGCTGACGAGGTCGCCCTGCGCCCGGCCGTCAAGCGCGGCCGCAAGGTCAACCGCACCTGGGGCGAACCCAGCAGCCAGCTGCACGAGCGCCACGAGGCCAGCGACTTCGACACCAAGACGCAAGACAAGCTGGCGGCGCCATGATCACGCTCTACGACTGCGCCACCGCGCCCAGCCCGCGCCGCGCGCGCATCCTGTTGGCCGAGAAGGGGGCGCCGCACGAAACGGTGCAGGTCGACCTGCGCAATGGCGAGCAGATGGGCGAGGCGTTCCGGCGCATCAACCCGCAGTGCACGGTGYCGGCGCTGGTGACGGAGGAAGGCGCCGTGCTGACCGACAACGCCGCGATTGCGGCCTACATCGAGGCGCGTTTCCCCGAGCCGCCGCTGCTCGGCCGCAGCCCGCTCGACAAGGCCGAGATCGCGGGCTGGCAGTGGCGCGTCGAGTTCGAAGGCCTGCTGGCGATTGCCGAGGCATTCCGCAACAGCAGCCCGGCCATGGTCAACCGCGCGCTGGCGGGGCCGCTGGACTACGCGCAGATCCCGGCGCTGGCCGAGCGCGGGCAGGCGCGGGTGCAGGCCTTCTTTGCGATGCTGAACGCGCATCTGGCGGAGCGCGACTTCATCGCCGCTGGCCAGTTCAGCATTGCCGACATCACGGCCGTGGTGGCGGTGGACTTTGCGCGGGTCGTCAAGGTCAAGCCCGGTGACGAGCATCCCCATCTGCGGCGCTGGCGAGCGGCGATGGAGATGAGAGGCACGATGGCGTAGGCCATCGATCACCGTCAGACATTGAAAGGCAGCACCATGGGAGCGGACGCATTCATCGCCTTCTACGGCATCAAGTTCGAGCTCGACCCTGACGACGAGGAGGGGCTTGACGCCTGCGATACGGGCAGCGATGTCCGTTGCCAGAAGGCGAGGTCGGTCGGGCTGGAAACCTACACGGGACGCATGACAGACGGTGAAGACTACTTCCTGTACATCGGCACAAGGCTGGCCTCACTGGGCATCGAGCATGATCAGTACGTGACGCAATCCGTCGAGCAGCTCTCTTCTCTCGCCGCTAACGTCATGGCCAAGCTGAGGGCGGCGGACTTTCCGCAGTCGCCCGAGCTTCACTTCCAGTTCATCGGTCAGTACTAGCCACGCGGGGGGGGGTACCATCCGTCAGTCCGCATTGCGGCAACTGATGGGGTCGTGCATGTCAACTGGACCGCAACATATCGAAGCGGTCCTGGCACGTCAGCTCGCAGAGGGCGCCAGTGCGGCGGTGATTGCCGACGCATCCTGTGAGGTCTGGCGCCGGATCGACGCCGCCTTGTCACCCATCGTCGGGCGCCATGGCGTTGCAGCGCTGCTCAAGCGCAGCCTGCACCTCACGCGAACCGCTCATCCTGCGCTGGCCGCCGCTGCAAATGCGGATGCCCGCCCTGGCGATTTCCGTGCATTGCGCGCGGTCCTGGCGGGTCAAGCCAGCGCCGAAGCCGCCGCGCTGAATGCTGCGTTGCTGAGTACCTTCTACGACCTCCTGTCCAGCCTGATCGGCGCCACGCTCACGGAGCGGCTGCTGGATCCCGTATGGGCACCCCCTTCCACCGACGCGCCCGCACAGGACTCCCAGACATGACCACCGCCAAAGCAACCATCAACCGCCTGGCCACAGGCGTGCAGGGCTTGGACCAGGTGCTGGGCGGTGGCCTGCCGGAGTTCTCGTTCAACATCATTGCCGGCCCGCCGGGCTGCGGGAAGACAACGTTGGCGCACCAGATGATGTTCGCGCKTGCCACGCCCGAACGACCGGCGCTTTATTTCACCGTGCTTGGCGAACCGCCGCTGAAGATGCTGCGCTACATGCAGCAATTCGAGTTTTTCGACAGCGACGAGGTCAACCGTTCGATCTACTTCATCAACCTGGCCGACGACACCGCCGCCGGGGATCTGGACAAGGTGCTCGAAAAGATCGTTGCTGCTGTCGAGCAGCATCGCCCCGGCCTGGTCTTCGTCGACTCCTTCCGCTCGGTCATGCTGGCCAGCCAGGGCAACGGCAACAGCTACATCACCTTGCAGCATTTCGTCCAACAGCTCGGCATGTTGATGACCAGCTGGCAGGCAACGACCTTCCTGATCGGCGAGTACTTCACCGACGCCGATCCCAACCCGGTCTTCACCGTCGCCGATGGTCTGATCTGGCTGCGCCAGAGCACCAAGCGCAACTCCGTCGTGCGCAACATGGAAGTCATGAAGTTGCGCGGTCAGGCGACTTCACCCGGCCTGCACACCTTCCGCATCGGTTCTGACGGCATCACCGTCTTTCCGCCCGTGCTGCAGTCGTTTCCGCCCGTCAATGCGGGCGCTGAAACAGGCGAGCGGCTCAGCATCGGCGTGCCCGACCTTGACGCCTTGATGGGCGGCGGCCTGCCACGCGGCTACTCACTGCTGGTGGCGGGGCCCTCGGGTTCGGGCAAGACCATCCTGGCCTCGGCCTTTCTTGCAGAAGGCGCACGGCGCGGCGAGACGGGCGTCATCGCCTCCTTCGAGCAGCGCCCAAATCTCTCGCGCACGCCGGTGGTGGCCGAGCTGGTCGGGAGCGGCCGCGTCGGGCTTGTGGACACGCAGGCGGCTGGCATGTCGGTCGACGAACTGTCGATTTTGCTGATCGCGGCGATCCAACGCCTGGGCGCGAGCCGCGTGGTCATCGACTCGCTGTCGGGCTTCGAGCTCGCGCTCGCGCCAACCTTCCGCGAGGATTTCCGCGAGTCGCTCGCGCGCATGGTCACCGCACTGGCCAGCACCGGCGCCACGCTGTTGATGACGTCGGAGCTGGAAGACCGCTATGAYGACCTGCGCTTCAGTCCCTATGGCACGGCCTTCCTGACCGACGCCATCATCGTGCAGCGGTATATCGAGGTGGCCAGCCGCCTGCAACGCGTGCTGGCCGTCGTCAAGGTCCGCGCCAGCGCGCACTCCAACGAGCTGCGCCTGTTCCACGTCAACGACGAGGGCATCCAGATCGGCGCAATGCTGGAGGGCTATGAAGGCCAGCTGGCCGGCCGGCCAACCCGCCAGGCAGGGGCTCCGGCGCCTCCTGCGTCATTTCGAGCACCGAAGCCGCCGTGAGCGACGACGCCCATCCGCCGCGGGCGCCACCTGCCCAA
>NZ_JBFULE010000461.1:0-4221 GCF_056400485.1 Roseateles sp. P5_B10 | reverse complement strand
CCCTCACCTTTGGCGGCGACGCCAAGGGCGCCCCGGCTCGCGGTGCCGGTGGCAACCTCAAGCGCGACTTCAAGGGGGAGCAGACGCTGCGCCTGGCGATTGCCGCCGACGGCAGCGCCACGCTTACCGTCGGCCCCAGGACCTTCAAACCCACGCCGCCCAAGCCCCTCAACGACAAGGCTGCGCTGACGACCCACTTCAACTCCCGCAGTGCCGAGTCCAAGGCGCCTTTCGGTGCCCAGCCCGCCGGCAGCGAGATCCGCTTCAGCATCGGTAACGACGTGCCCGGCCTGAAGCAGGCCACCCTCGTCATCGAACGCCGCCAGATGACCGGCAACCAGGAGCAGCTCGCCTACGAACCTGTGGCCCGCATCGCCATGACGCCACATTCGCGCGGCATGAGCATCGGCTTCACAGCGAGCTATCGCTTTGACGCTACTGGTATCTACGGCTACTGGTTCGAGATCGAGACCGATCAGGGCAGGTAYGCGCTGCAGAACAACAAGGACCCCATCTACTGGACGCGCGAGAAGGGCTCCATGGGGTCTGCCTCGGTCGAGCGCCTGCCGGCCAACTTGAACCGCGTGCGCCGCTACCGCCAGACCATCCATGCGCCCGGCTTCGAGGTGCCGGCTTGGGGCCGGGACATCGTCTACTACTACGTCTTCCCCGAACGCTTCCGCAATGGCGACAAGGCCAACGACCCGCGCCCCGGTGGCGGCCGGCCACAGGACCGCTACCAGGACCGCGACGTCGAACGCCACGAGAAGTGGAACGAGAAGCCCTTCAAGCCGAGTACGGGCGACGGCTCGGACAAGCTCTACAACAACGACTTCTTCGGCGGCGACCTCGCCGGCATCATCGAGAAGCTCGACTACATCAAGAGCCTGGGGGCCAACGCCATCTACCTGACGCCGGTGTTCCGCGCGCCGAGCAACCACAAGTACGACGCGGCCGACTACAAGCAGATCGACCCGGCCTTCGGCAGCAACGACGACTTCGTTCGCCTGTGCGCCGAAGCCGCCAAGCGCGGCATCCGCGTCATCCCCGACACCTCACTGAACCACGTCGGCGCGGACTCGCCCTACTTCAACCGCTTCTCCAATTTCCCCGCGGGCGGTGCGTTTGACGGCGGCAAGATCAACCCCGCCTCGCCGTATGCGAGCTGGTTCAAGTTCAAGCCCGAGGAGACTGACCCCAACAAGCAGTTCCATGGCTGGGTCGGCGTGTCCGATCTGCCGGAGATCGACAAGAGCGCCCCGTCCTTTCGCGCCTACGCCTACCGCGACAAGGACTCGGTGACCAACCTCTGGCTGGACCGCGGCGCTGCCGGCTGGCGCATGGACGTGGCGCCCTGGGTGCCCGACGACTTCTGGCGCGAATGGCGCCAGGCCGTCAAGGCCAAGAAGCCCGACGCGCTGACCGTCGCCGAGACCTGGTTCGATTCGTCGAAGTACTTCCTCGGCGACATGTTCGACTCGACGATGAACTACATCTTCCGCAACGCCGTGCTGGACTACGCCGCCGGCAAGAGCGGCAAGCTGATGGCCGCAAACCTGGAGCTGATGCGCGAGGCCTATCCGGCGCAGTCCTTCTATGCGCTGATGAACCTGTTGTCGACCCACGACCAGCCGCGCGCCCTGCACCACTTCGGCGAGGACCGCGATCTGGCGCTGGCCAAGCAGCGCCTGCGCCTCGCCGTCTTCTTCCAGATGACCTACCCCGGCTCGCCGACCATCTACTACGGCGACGAAGTGGGCCTGGGCGGTGGCGACGACCCCTACAACCGCGCGCCCTACCCCTGGGCCGACGAAGGCGGCCAGCCCGACAACGCGCTGCTGGCCGACTTCAAGCGCTTGACCCAGCTACGTCACGACCTTCCCGTGCTGCGCCATGGCACGCTGAGCGCACCGCTGCATGTTGACGACCATGTCGTCGTGCTGGCGCGCCAGGACGGCAAGACCTGGGCCATCACCGCCACCAACAACAGCGACAAGCCGCACACCGTCAGCGTCGGCCTGCCCTTTCCGGCCGACCAGCTGCACGACGCGCTCGGCGGCCCTGCCGTGGCCGTGAAGAACGGCTGGATCCAGCTCACTGTGCCGCCCTTGTTCGGCCGCGTCCTCATCACGAAATGATCCTCAACAACCTCGGCCACACCGGCCTGCGCGTCTCAGCCCTCGGCTTCGGCGCGATGCACATCAACGACGAGCGCACGACCGAGGCTGAAGCCGGCGCGTTGCTGAACCATGTGCTGGACCTTGGCATCAACCTCGTCGACACCGCCCGCGGCTACGGCCTCAGCGAGGAGCGGATCGGCCGCCACCTCAACACGCGCCGTGCGGACTTCGTGCTGTCCACCAAGGTGGGCTACGGCATCGAAGGCGTGCCGGACTGGACGTACGACTGCATCGTGCAAGGCGTCGAGCGCGCGCTCAAGCTGATGCAGACCGACTGGCTCGACATCGTCCACCTGCACTCCTGCCCGCTGCATGTGCTGGAGCAAGGCGAGGTCGTGCGCGCGCTGAACGAATGCCGCACCGCCGGCAAGCTGCGCGTGGCGGCCTACTCAGGCGACAACGCCGAGATCGATTTCGCCCTCGTGTGTGGCGCCTTTGGCAGCCTGCAGACCTCGGTCAGCATTTGCGACCAGGCCCATCTGAACCTGCGTGCCGCTCGGGCCGACCATGCCGGCATCGGCGTCATCGCCAAACGCCCGCTGGCCGGCGCCGTCTGGCGCCATGCGCAGCGGCCGGATGACTTCGCAGAAGGCCAGTACTGGGACCGCTTCAAGGCCATGAGCCTGCCCGCGAAGGAAGACTGGGTTGACCTGGCCCTGCGCTTCGCGGCCTTCCACACGGGCGTTGCCAGCGCCATCGTCGGCACCGCCAAACCGGCCAACCTGCGCCGCAACATCGAAGCGATCTCGCGTGGACCGCTGCCAGCCGAACTGGTGGTCGCCGTCCGCGCGGCCTTCGACCAACATGGCGATGCATGGCCGGGCCTGATCTGACGCTGGACGAAGCACGCCAGCGAACCAACCTGGCTTTCATCTCCAGTGGTGCCGAGTTCGCCTTTGGTGATGCGGCCGCGCTGCCCTTGCCGGTCGCGCAACTGAAGGCACTGAACGCCGACAGCCCCGGCGTTGAAGCCGTGCACAACGGCGGCTTGACCGCCGAGGTGCTGTGCCTCAACCACGCCGGCCAGCGCTGGGCCATCAAGCGCGCCCGCGCCGAATGCCGGGTGCGCAACCCCGACGGCCAGACATCCTTCCTGAACGAGCTGCAGCGCCACGCCGAGCTGGCCGGGCTGGGCTTGCCGGGCGTCGTCGCACCGGTCTTCGGCTCGCTGCGCGCCGGCCTCGTCGTGTCGCCCTGGATCGCCGGCCGCCACCCCGGTGTGCTGGACGAGCGCCAAGCCCGCGCGCTGCTGGAGGCCGGGTGCGCGCTGATCGAACACGGCTTCTTCGAGTGGGACTACAGCGCCGGCAATCTGCTGGACGACGGCGAACGCGTCTGGCTCTACGACTTCGGCTACYGCTACCGCTTCGATCCGCTGACGCAGTTCAACAGCGCCGGCCACGGCAGCGACTGCCCGCAGCACCACCCGGCCGAGCGCATCGAAGGCCGGCATCTGTTCGGCGCGCTGCTCGATGCCGGCGACGATGACGACGCCCTGCCGCACTACCTGGGCTTCAAGCGGCTGGCCGCCCAGGCCTATGAAGACCTCGCCAGCCGGCTGGCAGCGCGCGGCGCGACGGCGCGCGTGCTCGGCCACTATCGCGGCCTGGTCGAACGCTGGCGCCGTGCGCTGAGCCACCACCCCAGGCAGCTCTACTTGGCCGACGCTTGGCAGGCCCACCGCAGCGACCTTGACGACGACCTGCGCGGCCGCTCCTGCACGCCGCGCACCCTCACACGCGCCCGGTGGCTCCAGCGGGCGCTGGCAGCGCATGGGCCGGAGCTGCGGGCCGGTGGCGCCCTTTCGCCGCAAGACGCCCTGCTCGGGGACGCCGCCCTGCTGCTGCTGCTGCGCGAACAAGCGCTTGAGGCGCGGCGTTACCAGCTCTGACGCCGGCCGGAGCCGGCTCCTCAACTCATGCGCAAGACACGGGCTGCCTCTTCGAGCCGCGCGTCCTCGATCTCCCTCAACACGCCCGACAGGTCCACCTCACCGCGCTTGTGCTCGTAGCGGCCCGTCAGCGGCATGCCAGGCACCAGC
>NZ_JBFULE010000460.1:0-4223 GCF_056400485.1 Roseateles sp. P5_B10 | reverse complement strand
TGGCTGCTGTGACCGAAAGACCGCTGGACCCCGACCTCCTTGACGCCAACATCAGGCGCCACGACGTGGCCGGCCCGCGCTACACCTCCTACCCGACGGCCGACCGCTTCGTCGAGGCCTACCAGGCACCCCAGCACCTGCAGGCCCTGGCACAGCGCGGCGCGGCCCAGCCGCTGTCGGTCTATGTGCACATCCCGTTCTGTGAGCAGCTCTGCTACTACTGCGCCTGCAACAAGATCATCACCAAGCACCACGAGCGCGCCCAGCCCTATCTGGCCGCGTTGAACCTGGAGATGGACCTGGTGGCCGAGGCCCTGGGTGGCCACGCGCCCGTTTCGCAACTGCATCTGGGCGGTGGCTCGCCGACCTTTCTGTCGGACACTGAACTGAGCGTGCTGATGGATGCGTTGCGCCGGCGCTTCAAGCTGCTGCCTGGCGCCGAGTTGTCCATTGAGGTGGACCCGCGCACGGTCGACCTGGCGCGCCTGGCGCACCTGCGCCGGCTCGGGTTCAACCGCCTGTCCTTCGGCGTGCAGGACTTCGACCCGGCCGTGCAGAAGGCCGTGCACCGCGTGCAGCCGCTGGCCTCTGTCGCGGCCCTGATGCGCGGGGCGCGCGAGCTGGGTTTCGCCTCCATCAGCGTCGACCTGATCTATGGCCTGCCGCTGCAGACGCCGGCGTCCTTCGCGCGCACCATCGCCCAGGTCGCCGAGCTCCGGCCCGACCGCATCGCGATGTATGCCTATGCCCACCTGCCGCAGCGCTTCAAGCCGCAGCGCCGCATCGTCGCCGAGTTGCTGCCGCCGGCGGGTGACAAGCTGGCCATGCTGTCAGGCGCGATCAGCGCGCTGCTGGGCGAGGGCTATGCCTACATCGGCATGGACCATTTCGCGCTGCCCGACGACCCGCTGGCCGTGGCCAAGCGCCAGGGCCTGCTGCACCGCAACTTCCAGGGCTATTCGACGCAGCCTGATTGCGATCTCATCGGCCTGGGCGTTTCGGCCATCAGCCGCGTCGGCGCAACGTATGCGCAGAACGCCAAGACCCTGGCCGAGTATGAGGATGCGCTGAACCAGCGCCAGCTGCCCGTGCAGCGCGGCCTGGCATTGACGCGCGACGACCTGTTGCGCCGCGCCGTCATCATGGCGCTGATGTGCCAGGGCCGGCTGGAGTTCGAGTCCATCGCGGCGTCCTATCTCGTCGACGTTGCCACCTACTTCGCGCCGGAGCTGGAGCGCTTGTCCCGGCTGGCCGACCAGGGCCTGGTCGAGCGGCAACCCGACGCCTTGCGGGTCACGCCGCTGGGCTGGTATTTCGTGCGCGCCGTCGCGTCGGTCTTTGACCGCTACCTGCAGGCCGACGCCAGCCGCGAGCGCTTCTCCAAGATCATCTGATGGATGCGGCCCTGGTCCTGTCCGCCACGCTGATGGGGCTGGCAGGCATGCCGCACTGCGCGGCCATGTGCAGTGCGCCTTGCGCCCTCGCCGCGGGGCACCGGCCCATGCGGTTGCTGGCCGGCCGACTGTTGGGTTATGCCACGGGTGGCGCCATCGCGGCCGCCTCCGCGCAGGCGCTGGCGCGCGCCTCTCAGGGTGTGATGCTGCTGCAGCCGGCCTGGGCCCTGCTGCAGGCGGCGCTGCTGCTGTTCGGCCTGATGCTGTTGGTGCGTGGCCGCGTGCCGGCGTGGCTGGGCGCCGTGGGCTGGCGCCCTCAGCCGCGCCATGCCTTCGCTACCGGCATCGCCTGGGTGGCCATGCCCTGTGGGCTGCTGCATGCGGCGCTGCTGCTGGCCGGCTTGTCAGGCTCGCCCTTGAGCGGTGCCGCGGCGATGGCTGGCTTTGCGCTGGCCAGCACACCGGGCCTCGTCATCGCGCCGCTGTGGCGGGCGCGGCTGCTCAAACGGGGCACGGGTGGCGAGGTGCTGGCGCTGCGCCTGGCCGGACTCATGCTGGCCGCGGGGGCGGCGTGGGGGCTGGTGCACGGCGTGTGGCAGCGGCTCCTGCTGGCCTGCTGAGCCGGCCATAAACTCGCCGGGTTTCGTTTCCTAGTCTCGTCTCTTGCGCGGAGCCCACACGTCATGTCCGAACACATCAAGGTGCCTGAAGGCGGCCAGAAGATCACCGTCAACGCCGACTTCACGCTGAACGTGYCCGACCAGCCCATCATTCCCTACATCGAAGGCGACGGCACCGGCCTGGACATCACGCCCGTCATGCTCAAGGTGGTGGACGCGGCGGTGGCCAAGGCCTACGGCGGTGCGAAGAAGATCCACTGGATGGAGGTCTACGCCGGCGAGAAGAGCACTCGCGTATACGGCCCCGATGTGTGGCTGCCCGAAGAGACGCTGCAGGCCGTGAAGGAATACGTTGTCTCCATCAAGGGGCCGCTGACCACGCCCGTCGGCGGTGGCATCCGCTCGCTGAACGTCGCCCTGCGCCAGGAGCTGGACCTGTATGTCTGCCTGCGCCCCGTGCAGTATTTCGACGGTGTGCCCAGCCCGGTGAAGGAGCCGCACAAGGTCGACATGGTCATCTTCCGCGAGAACTCGGAGGACATCTACGCCGGCATCGAATACGAGGCCGAGAGCGACAAGGCCAAGAAGCTCATCAAGTTCCTGCAGGACGAAATGGGCGTCAAGAAGATCCGCTTCCCAAACACCTCGGGCATCGGCATCAAGCCTGTCAGCCGGGAGGGCACCGAGCGCCTGGTGCGCAAGGCCATCCAGTACGCCATCGACAACAACAAGCCCAGCGTCACCATCGTGCACAAGGGCAACATCATGAAGTTCACGGAGGGCGGTTTCCGAGATTGGGCCTATGCGCTGGCTCAGAAGGAGTTCGGCGCCCAGCCCATCGATGGCGGCCCGTGGTGCAAGTTCAAGAACCCGAAGACGGGCAAGGACATCACCATCAAGGACAGCATCGCCGACGCCTTCCTGCAGCAGATCATCCTGCGCCCGGCCGAGTACAGCGTCATCGCCACGTTGAACCTGAACGGCGACTACATCTCCGACGCACTGGCCGCGCAGGTGGGCGGCATCGGCATCGCCCCGGGCGCCAACATGAGCGACTCCATCGCGATGTTCGAGGCCACGCACGGCACGGCGCCCAAGTACGCCGGCAAGGACTATGTGAACCCCGGCTCCGAGATCCTGTCGGCCGAAATGATGCTGCGCCACATGGGCTGGATAGCCGCCGCAGACCTCATCATCAGCGCGATGGAAAAGGCCGTCCTGAGCAAGAAGGTGACCTACGACTTCGCGCGCCTGATGGACGGCGCGACGCAGGTGTCGTGCTCCGGGTTCGGGCAGGTGATGATTGACCAGATGGAGTGACACGGTTTCGCCCCGAACGCCTAGACTTTGGGCATGCCGGACTACATCAACACCTACGTTGACGAAAATCAGCTCCTCATCTACGAGGGGGCGGACTTCGACGAGGTGTATCTGGCTGACCGTTCGGGTGAGCGCGGTGCACAGGTGTGGTGTTGGACTCGTCGTGAGACGGACCTCAACAAGGCCAGCTGGCTGCGGCTGATCGTGGCGGTCGATGACAAGGATTCCGCTGCCGCCGTGGAGCGGGTCCGTGGCGCATTGAAGCCGAATCCTGTGCCGGATCCGTTTCGCAAGCCCGTGCCGCATTGAGGGCGCCGGCTTTTGTTGCCAGGTGCACAAAAAGAAACCCCGGCGCGGAGGCCGGGGTTTGGGGCGACCCGTGGTGCTTCACGTGTCGCCTGTCAGAAGGCTTTGCAGGAGCAAACGCCTGGTATCAGACTGTAGTAAATATTTTGGTCGTTGGGCTTGCTGTTTCATTGCGGAATACCCGCCAACGTGAAATCGCAACGCGTCATGAGGCGTTGCAAGCAAAACGGGGCACCGATGGCGCCCCGTTTCTTCATTCAGCAGTCGATCAGCTGGCCAGCGATTGCAGCGCCGCATTGAACGTGGCGCTGGGACGCATGACCTTGTCGAGCTTGGCAACGTCCGGCAGGAAATAGCCGCCGATGTCGGTCGGCTTGCCTTGGACGGCCTTCAGTTCCTCGGCGATCTTGGCCTCGTTGGCGGTCAGCATCTCGGCCAGCGGCTTGAAGCGGGCCGCCAGTTCGGCGTCCTCGGTCTGCTCGGCCAGGGCCTGGGCCCAGTACAACGTCAGGTAGAAGTGGCTGCCGCGGTTGTCGAGCTCGCCGGTCTTGGGGCTGGGGCCCTTGCCGTTGTCCAGCAACTT
>NZ_JBFULE010000459.1:0-4224 GCF_056400485.1 Roseateles sp. P5_B10 | reverse complement strand
GGCTCGCATGGACGAGCTGCGCCAAGAGGCTGCGCGCACACGTGAATTCGTCGCCAAGCACCCCAAGCGCTTGAACAGCAAGGGCCAGGAACTGAAGTCCAACATCACCGACCCCGACAGCGCCAAGATGGCCACCAACAAGGGCGTCATCCAGGGCTATGCCGCGCAAGCAGCGGTGGACAGCGCCCACCAGATCATCATTGCCGCCGATGTGGTGGGCTCAGGCTCCGAGCAAAGCATGCTGGCGCCCATGATCGAACAGGCCAAACCCTGGCGCGATGACAACACCCTGGTCACAGCCGACGCGGGTTATCACAGCGACGCCAACGTGCAGCAACTGCATGACACCCACACCCCCGCCTTGATAGCCGACAACCAGATGCGCAAGCGTGATGAGCGCTTCGAAGGGCAAGGCAAACACAAGGCCAAGCCTGACCCGCTGTCGCAGAAGAAGGCCAGCGACCAGCCCGAAGAAATCAAGCACTTTCGGCCCAAGGATTTCGACTTCAACGAAGACAACACGGCGACCTGTCCGGCGGGCAAAGTGTTGAGCAGCAAGGGCACCCTGCACATCACGGCCAGCGGTCAGCCGTACCAGGCCTACATCGCCCAAGTGGCGGACTGCGGCCCCTGCGGGCTGCGCCGGCAGTGCATCAAAAGCCGGGGTGCGCCGCAGAGCCAGCTGCTGCGGGGCCGGCAAGTCAGCCGCTTCCGGCCCAAGGCGCCAGAGCCCAATCACCCCAGCGAGCGCATGCGCCAGGCCATCGATTCACCGCGAGGCCGGCAGCTGTATAGCCAGCGCATCGGCACCGTCGAGCCGGTGTTTGCAAACCTGCGTCACAACAAGCGGCTGAGCCGCTTTAACCATCGGGGCCAAGCCAAGGTCAGAACGCAATGGAGCCTGTACTGCCTAGTTCACAACATCGAAAAGCTATCGAAGGCGGGGTTCGGGCAATCCGGGGTTCAGTAACCGGACAAGCAGACGACACAATTGAGGTCAGGCAGGCGCGCAGGCGCCATGGAACCGAAAATTCAGCCCATGTCACCGATGAAGTCACCGACTCGATTCAACAGCCATTCATGCGGGCTGCACGGCAGGAGTGCTTGCGGATACAGGGTTTTTGGACAGCCTCGTTGAGCATCGATCAATTCATTTATTTCCAAGCATGACAAAAGTTCTCTCCGCGCTGCTGCTGACTTTGCTTATTCAGCCGGCGCTCGCTCAGCAGCCGACGCCTCAAACGCTTGAGCGCTTCCTGAACGCGTATCAGTTTGAGCCGGTTCGCGAGGCTTGGGGATATCGTTTGGATCGCGAAGTGAAGGCCGAGATTGCTAAGTGGCGAGCAAAGCCCGGCATCACCCCGCCGCTGCGCGCGGCCATCGACAAGTACGAGGCAGCGCTTGCTGCCGAACTGCAACGCAGCCTGTCTTCGGAGAGCCTTCGGCCGCGGTACGCCGCGATCTTTGGGAAGGTCTTCAACGAATCCGAGATGTTGGAGATCACTCGCTTCTATGAGTCCCCGGCCGGTAAGGCGTCCGTGGCCAAGCGCCCCCAGATTGCAGCACTCATTCAGGAGCAGTTCACATCAATCGCCTCCGAGATGGAGGTCAATCTCAAAGGCGCCCGCCTTGAACTCGAGAAGGCCGCCAACAGTGCGCAGCAAAAGTAGGCCGATGCCCAACCCTTCGCTGCAGCGGACGGCTTCGCCGTCCGCTGAGCTTTCACGTTGAGCATCAATGCAAACCGCGCCGTTTGTTCGCTCGCCTGATTCGTTCTGGCTGAGATTGATGCGTCAGCCAGCGGAGCTTGAAGTTCGGCCGTATGTGACGCCGTTCGGGGAAACGGATGAACTGCTTTGCTACGTCGACGGCACTCTGATCGGTACGGTCATCGCTCAACCCCTCGCGGACGAACTCCTTGTCGATCTGCTGCCAACGCTCGATCACAGCCGCGCCTACCCCTGGCCCTCCGCTGAACAGTTCGAAGCTGCACTCGCGGATTTGCTCCATCTACCCGGCCATTGGAGTCTGCGCTCTGAGCGTGACACCGATCAGTCGTCGGTTCCAGAGTTGGGCAGCCGTGCATTGCTAAACGAGAAACTGGCCGGCCTGATCCAATACTGCGTGGGCACCACGCTGGGGTGCCCAACATTCCATGCAAGCAGCGAGAAACTTGATGCTCAACCTTTCGCTGCAGCGGACGGCTTCGCCGTCCGCTGAGTTCGCACGTTATGCCTCAGGAATGTTCCGTGGTACGAAGTGACAAGCTCGCGAAATTGATCGCGGTTTTCGACCAATTCCATGACGGCATCGCCGAGCTCGACGATCCGACGGCGAAGCGCCTGGTGGACAACTGGACTGGCATCCGAGACCAATATGTGACGGCAACTGTTGCTCCTCGATCAGCGCTTGCCGCAGGCATGGAACAAGGTCTTCGCGAGACACCAATGTTGGTGCAATCAATGCAGCCCGAGGCGCGCAAGAGCGCCATCCATGCATTGGCGGCAGCAACGTCAGCCCACTACCCGGATTTCTTGGCCAAGGAAGCCGAGCGCCTCACAAAGATCAAAACGCGAGGCTCCATCCGTGGCGAAGCCGAGTTCTACTTCGTGCGTCATCGCATCGATTTGCTGGAGGGTGACCCGAGGCAAGAAGAAGAGCTTCGCCTGCTTTACGAGTTGACTGACAGGTTCGAAGGTAAGCGCAAATGAGGCATAACTGGTCAACCAAGTCGGACGCCTTCGGCGCCGCTTGTCTTCAACGTTAGGTATCAAGATGACTCTGGCGAAAAGATTCTTCGCAGTCCTGTGGTTCATGCAGAGCGCTTACTACGTGTTTGGCCTCTACGCAATGGGAAGGACGTTTGGGGGTGCGCGTTGGCTTTCGCACGTAGGGGCGGGTCGTGCGGCGGCTGCCATCGTGATTTGCGCCGTCCTCTCAGCAATCATTGGCGTGACCTTGGTCCGAAACAAGGCTCCTATGCTGCCGACCCTCCTTGTCGGCGGTGTCTCCGCATATTTTCTTCTCGGGGTCTTYTCGGGACAGGCAATCCTTCAACTGCTTATGCCGCCATTTGTCGAATCGGCCGTTATCTGGACCTACTTGGTTGGAGCAGGGCTTTCGTTGTTCACTATTCCTATGGTCAGCGWGGCAAGCTCTGATTCTTCGGAGTCGAAGAGTGCTACCTAACCAATTGCTGCAGCGGACGGCTCCGCCGCCCGCTGAGCGCCAACGTTAGCCATCACAACCACCTCTCAAGCACTTTATGAAACGACTTGGCATTTGCACACTGATACTGACTCTTGGAATTGTCGGATGCGCGACAGACAGAACCTACATGAGGGCTTACGAAGGGCCGCCACTTCCGGCAGCAGAGGAAGCCCTCTTGAAACCCTATCTAGGGACCATTGTTAGGTCAATAAACGGTGACAGAAGGTTTGCAATCACCCCTATGCGCGCCGGCAGATCAAACTTGGATGCGGACATTGCATTGCAGCCGGGGAGAACAAAAATAGTTCTTGGCTATGAGTTGCACGGCATGAACTCCTATCGCTGGTCGTTAGAAGACAAGACCGTTGAATTCGATGCACAGGCTGGTAGGAAATACAGACTCAATGTCCGCCTGAACGAGGCCCAGACTGCGTGGATACCGTTTATCGAGGACGTTTCAAACAACCCAGAGAAGTGGTGCTGGTTTGATGAAGAGTGCGCGAAGAGAGGTCCGTCTCGGCCAATTCCACCTGAGCTTCGAAAGTAGCCACAGAGTAGTAATTCGTGCGGCCCTGGCTAACCAATCATTCCACCGGACGGCCTATTGTCGCCGGTGAATTCAAACGTTATGCGTCTTCTTGATTCCGCGAAAAGCTTCGCGATCGCCATGCGCGCAAGCGCCGCCGCCGGTCGCGGATTTCGACTTCGCGATAGCGGGGACATGCGCGGTGCGCTGACACAAGCTCGTCTCGGGCTGGCAATGCTGAGCAAGCCATATGTGCGCCGAGCGAATCCATCGGAAGCCTCGGCGCTTGTCTCGCTTACCGTTCTCGCCGAAGAGTCGGCAAATCAACTCCTCGAGCAAGGTGCTTCTGTCACCGACCTTCTCGATGCAATCGCCACGATCAAGCGAATCGACGGGTATGGCGAATCGCATCTGCGATCATCACTTTAATTCTTGGAGGCGCGCTTTGCAGCAACGTCTTCGGCGCCATCCGCATAACCCTTCTCTGC
>NZ_JBFULE010000458.1:0-4225 GCF_056400485.1 Roseateles sp. P5_B10 | reverse complement strand
GATCGGCGACGAGGGCGTAGATCTTGTCCGGCGCGGCGTTGATCTTCACCGTACGCGAGAGCGTGTACTTCGGCGACAGCATCAGCCCGCCGCCCACGCACAACACCAGCAGCGCGACGATGGCGATCAGCAGGACCTTGAGCACTTTCATCGGGAGTCTCCCGGGGTGTTGACGTGGCCGCACTGTGGGCGCCCCGCACTGGTCACACAATCCGCACAACTCCTTCCTACAAGCTCATGACGAACTCCGCCGACCTTGCCTCCGTATACGCCGAACAGGGCTATCTCGTCATCCCCGGCTTCAAGACGGCCGCCGACATCGCCGCGCTGCGCCAGCGCGCCCTCGACATCGTCGATGCCTTCGATCCCGGCGAGCAGCGCCCCGTCTTCACTACCGAAGAGCAGCAGCGCCATGTCGACGACTACTTTCTCGACAGCGGCGACCAGATGCGCTGCTTCTTCGAGGAGGAGGCCTTCGATGCCGAGGGCCGGCTGCGCGTCGACAAGGCCCTGGCCATCAACAAGATCGGCCATGCGATGCACGACCTCGACCCGGTCTTCAGCGCCTTTTCCAAAGGCCAGGCGCTGCGCGGCGTGGCGGCCGAGCTCGGGCTGAAGCAGCCGCAGGTCTGGCAGAGCATGTTCATCTTCAAGCAGCCCGGCATCGGCGGTGAGGTGCGCTGGCACCAGGACGCGAGCTTCTTCGAKRGCGACCCCATCACGGTGACTACCTTCTGGTTCGCGCTGGAGGATGCGACGCTGCACAACGGCTGCCTGTGGACCGAGCCCGGCGGCCACAAGGGCGAGCGCGGCGTGCTGCGCGAGCGCTTTGTGCGCGAGGGCCGCAAGGCCTGGATGGAGCAGATCGACGCGACGCCTTGGCCCGCGGCGGATTCCCGCCAGGCCATTCCACTGGAGGTCGAGGCGGGTTCCCTGGTCGTCTTCCACGGCCTGCTGCCGCATTACTCGGCGGCGAACCGCTCCGACAAATCGCGCCATGCCTACACGCTGCATGTGACGGACGCGGCCAGCCGCTATTCACCGCGCAACTGGCTGCAGCGTGACGGCACGTTGCCGGTGGGGGGTTTCTAAGCCGCGCCCTCACAGCGGTCACAAGTACATACACCCCAAGCCCTTTGTCCTAYAAGGCGAAGGAGCTTGCACCGGCATGGCGCGCCGCCGGGTCACCTCACAGTCGGCTCCATCGCAAACGTCGACAACGACGACCGGAGGCCGACATGAAATTCCCGAAATCGATGCACGCCGAGGGCTGGGCCAACCACCTGGAGGAGACCAAGCCCGAGCATCTGCCCGACGCGCTGAAGGCCGGTGGCTCCGCGCCTCTGCACGCCGCCAAGGTCCCCCCCGTCGGCGCGGCGCGATTCAAGCCGACCGGCGTTGGGGCCAAGGTGTCGGCGACGACGCCGCTTCATGCCGAAACGCCGCGTGTCGAGCCGGTTCACGCCCGACCCCAGCCCGCCACCGCATCGCTGCAGCGTGACCGGCAGATGAACTGGATGATCCCCGCCGGTGCCGGCGCCGCCCTCATCGCCGCTGTGGCCATCTGGGCCATGAACCGGCCGAGCGAGGCACCTGTCACGCCGCCCGCCATCGTGGTTGGCAGCGCCGAGCCACAGACCGAAGTTGCCGCCGCCACCCCGGCGCCGGAGACACCGGCCGCGTCACAGGCAGAGGACAGCACGACGACCACCGTCGCTGCTGCGCCAGCGCCTGCTGAGCCTGCAGCGACCACTCGTCTGGGCCCGCCGGTGACGACGACCCGGCCGGCCGCTGACGCCCCCGCTGTGGTGGCTCAGGCGCCGGCGCCCGCGGCGCGACCCGACATGGTGTTGCGCGGCGCGCCGACCAGCCCGGCTGCAACCCTGCCGCCACCGACGACCGTGGCCGCCGCGCCAGCGAACGCCCAGCCGCTCAGCGTACCGCCTGGCTCGGCGCCCATCGTGATGCCGCCCACCGCGGCCGGCCCGGTCAMGGCGACGACGCCCCAAACCATGCCGCCCGCTACGCCGCCACTGGCCTCGGCAACGCCTGCTGTGCCTGACACGGTCGCCGGCTCGACGGCGCCTGGCACGTCGCCTCAAGCCCAGGCTCAAGCGCAGCCGCAACCTCCGCAGCAGCTCCTGCCGACAGCCGAGGACAGCGGCATCACGGCCAAGGTGCGCATAGCTCTCTCCGCCGATTCAACGCTGGCCGCTGTGCCCATCGCTGTCAGCACCGACCATGGCGTCGTGAAGCTGGAAGGCCAGGCACCCGACACCCAGACCCGTGAGCGAGCCACTGTCGTCGCGTCCTCAACGGGTGGCGTGAAGGCCGTCGATAACCGCCTGACGGTGCCGCCGGCTGCGGTGGTGAGCCAGGCGCCGACAAGCCAGCAATAAGCGTCCACGCCAATGGCAAAGGCGCCCTCAGGGGCGCCTTTTGCGTTTGTGCTGTGGGGCTGGGTTCAGTGGCAGTGCTGGCTGCGGGCGGGCGCCAGTTCGGCGTCAATCAGCGCTTCCTCGGTCAACTCGCGGGCGGCCTCGAGCTGCTGGCAGAGTTCGCTGATGCCGTCGTCACGGCCGCCAGTGACTGCTGGCAGCGGCGCCGCGGCAATCTCGGTGGGCAGGTCAGCCAAGGCGCCGATGAGCTGGAACAGCAGTTCCAGGCTGGCTTCGCCGTCCTGCGGCAGGTCGCGTGCGGCGCCCAGGCTGCGGGCCAGGTACCAGCAGGCTTCGGCGGCGTTGTCGCAGGCCTGGGCCTTGAGTTCGAGGGCGCGGTTGCGCGCATCCGCCTCACTCTGGGCCTGGGCGATCTCATAGGCACCCAGATCCGCCGGGACGGCATCGTCAAGCGAGAGCGCGGCAAAGTCGAGTTCGTGGGCCATGGGTACTGCGGTGTTCGTGAGACAGGGCCATCCTAACGGCGGGCTGGCCCGGCAAGTGCCCCCTCACCTCGAGCGGCGTGAAGCAATCGCCGGAACTAAGTCACTATTCAACGCTTCTTCGTGGGACGGGTCCAGCCAGTCAATGCAACTTGTTTGCCGCGGGCGACAGCGAGGTCACCGGGAGTAACGTCCTTGGTGATGGTGGAACCACCGCCAATGGTGGCGCCATTGCCGATCTTGATGGGCGCCACCAGCACGCAGTTGGAGCCGACATGAACGTCATCGCCGATCGTTGTGCGGTGCTTGTTGGCGCCGTCGTAGTTGGCCGTGATCGAACCCGCGCCATAGTTGACACGCTCGCCCACGGTGGCGTCGCCCAGATAGGCCAGGTGGTTGGCCTTGGCGCCCTTGGCCAGCGTCGAGTTCTTGACCTCGACGAAGTTGCCGATGTGCACCTCGGCGCCCAGTTGTGCGCCGGGCCGCAGGCGGGCGAAGGGGCCGATCAGCGCACCCTCGCCAACGCTGGCGCCCGCTGCTTCACCGTCGATGTGGGTGAACTCGTGGATGCGTGCGCCGGCGGCGATGGTCACGTTGCGGATCACGCAGTTGGCGCCAACGCGCACGCCATCGCCCAGGCTCACCTCGCCCTCGAAGACGCAGTTCACGTCGATCTCGACGTCCTGGCCGTGCGTCAGCGTGCCGCGCAGGTCGAAGCGGGCCGGGTCGGCCAGGCGCACGCCGGCGCGCATCAGGCCTTCCGCCTGGCGGACCTGGAAGGCGCGTTCGAGCTGGGAGAGCTGCACGGGGTCGTTGACGCCCAGCACCTCGATCTCGCTGTGGGCCTTGATGCCCAGCACGGGCAGGCCCTCGGCGACGGCCATCGCGACGATGTCGGTCAGGTAGTACTCGCCCTGGGCATTGTTGTTGGTCAGCTGGCCGACCCAGCGCTTGAGCGCTGCAGTGGGCGCGGCCATCATGCCGCTGTAGCCCTCGTGGACGAGGCGCTGCTCAGGCGTGGCGTCCTTGTGCTCGACGATGGCGAGCACGCCGCCGTCATCGGGGTCGCGGATGAYGCGGCCGTAGCCGGTGGGATCGGCGAGGTCGACCGTCAGCAGCACCAGGGCGTGGCCGGCGCAGGCGTCGATGAGAGCCTTGGCCGTGGTGGTTTCGATCAGGGGCACGTCGCCGTTCAGGATCAGCGTGGTGCCTTCACCCAACAGCGCCGGCACGACCTGCTGGATGGCGTGGCCGGTGCCGAGCTGGGGCATCTGGCGCACGAAGGAGATGCCGTCAGCCGAGACGGCCGCCTCGACCTGGTCGGCGCCATGCCCGGTGATGACG
>NZ_JBFULE010000457.1:0-4234 GCF_056400485.1 Roseateles sp. P5_B10 | reverse complement strand
TTGAGCTCATTGCGCTTGGCCTCGGTGTCGGCCTGCGGCAGCACGCCCTTGGCCACCTTGCTGCCGGCCGGGATCTCGAAGGCCACCGGCTCGCGCGGCCGGTCGCTGAAGGGCAGGAACCACAGCCGCTCGCGGTTGGTCAGCTTGGCGACGCGGCCGGTCAGCGATGCGTCGGCGCCCGCCAGGTAGTGGATGGCCTCGACGAGCTGCTCGCGGCGCTTGCCCTGCATGCTGCCGCTGGTGTCCAGCACGAAGGTGCTGGCGATGGGTTTGCGGAATTCRTTGAGATAGGCGTCGATGAGGCCGTCGGCCAGTTGGCGGTCGGGCGAGAAGGGCAGCTCGACCTGGAAGCCGCGCGCCGGCAGGATGTCGGCGACCTGGGCGGCCACTTCGGCGCGCATCGGGCGGCGCAGCGTCTGGCGTGCCAGCCACAATTGGGCGGTGTCGCCCTTCAGGTATTCGACGACCTTCAGGTAGTCGGCTCGACGCGCCTCGTTGAGCAGCATGAACGGGTAGTCGGCCGTGGCCACACCTTCGTACGGATAGATCAGGTGCAGGGGCTCGCGCAGCTTGCCGCTGGCGTTCAGGCTCAGCAGCCAGCTCTCGTAGTTGATGAAGGCGTTGGCGCGCGTGCCTTGCTGCTTGATGAACTGGTCGGCGAGATACGTGGAGTTGTCGCCAACGATCTTGTAGCCCTTCAGGAAGTCGGCARTCGCGCCGCGGTCCACGTCGGCGGCGGAAAGCGCCTCGCCCTTGCCGCCGGCCGCTGCCACCACGCCGAGCAGGGCCATGAAACCCTGGTTGCTGGTGGCCGGGTTGGACAGCGCGTACTGCAGCTTGCCTTGCTTGGCGGCACGGGTGATGTCGGCCCAGGTCAGCTTGGCGTCGGGCTTGTCCCAGCCGTTCTTCGCCGCATCGCTCTTGCTGACGCCTACCGCCATGGGCGACAGCATGATCTTTTCCTGCAGCTTGACCTTGCCCTGGCCGACCGCGTCGCTGAGCAGGTATTTGGCATTGGCGAACCAGGCCACGTCGGGCTTGGGCTTGCCGGCACTGTCGCCGCTGAGCACCTCCTGCGTGCTTTCCATCGTGCCGCCGAAGCGGAACTGCACGTCGATGCCGGTGGCGGCCTTGATCTGTGCGGCCAGCGGCTCGATGTCTTTCAAATCGCTGGTGGCGAGCACCTGCAGCGTGGCCCCGGCGCTCTGGGGCGCTTCGGGCGCCGTCGGCGCGGCGGGCTCAGGCTTCTTGCCGCAGGCGGCCAGCAGCGCGAAGCTCAACAACAGTAGGGCACGGCGCATCACTGGTTCATCTCCCGGCTGACGATGTCGATCATTTCAAACATCAGGTCGAACCCCGGCGGGTCGATGACCTGGTTCAGCTTCACGTCCACGGCCAGGCCGGCGGTCTTGGCAGCCTCGGCAAACGCGGTCGTGTCGCCGGTGCGAAAGCCCTGCTCCAGCGCCACGGCCTGCAGAGTCTTGTTCGTCGCCAGCAGTTCGGCCAGCCGCTTGCCGCGCTCGTTCAGCGCCACCAGCACCCATTTGTTGACGATGGTGGGCTGCGGGTACATCAGCACCATCTCGGGCCGTACGCCACCCTTGAGCGCCTGGGCCACCATCTGGGCTTCGTAAATGAAGGTCATCGGCGTCTTGCCCATGCCGATGGACAGGTAGTCGTCGAAGGCGCCGTTGACGTAGTTCTCCTGGAAGCCCTGGCGCTTGAACAGCTCGGCGAGCTGGGCCGCGTACTTCTGCGCTGCCGTGCGGTCGGCCACCACGTCACCGTTCAGCGCCGCCGAAGTCAGCGCCAGATACATGGCGGCCGAGTTGCTGCGGCGGATGTCGGTCGTGCTCACCAGCACGCTGCGCGATACGGCGTAGTCGCCGCTGCCTTTGAGATCGCGCCAGCGCTGCTTGGCCAGCATGGCCTGCGTCAACTTCTCCATGTCCAGGCTGTAGACCTTGGGCGCCATCGCCTTGGCCATGCCGTTGGCGGCCAGGATCTTGGCGACCGGCTCCCAGGACGCCACGACCAGCGGCGTGTGGAAGGGCGAGGTCTGCGTGGCCGTCTTGCCGGCCTTGCGGGCGGCGTCGGCAATCATGTTGGCGGCGACGACGCCGCTGGCGATGAAGAAGTCGGGCTGGTCGGCCGCGCCGATCTTCGCCGCCATGTCGCGGCTGCCCACGCGGGCCACCTGCACCGGCAGCTTGGCGCCAGCCAGCAGCTTGCTCACCCTCTCGTCCTYGAAGAACGCCTCCACGTCGACGGCGATCAGGCCCTTGAGCGGCTCGGCGCTCGTGACGGCCGCCTGCTCCTGCGCGATCTGCTTGGTTTCGTCATTGGCGCGCAATGCAAAAAACAGGGCGCCGCCAAACAGCGCCAACAGGACCAGGGTGCCGGCCAGTCGTTTTGGGGTGTTCATGAGGGGGTGCAAGCTCCTTTCAATGAGATGCGCAGTGTGCCTGCACCGGGCGGGGTGCGGCGGCGACAATCCGGTTTTATGACCCAAGCTCCCATACAGCTCACCCTCACCCGGCCTGACGACTGGCACTTGCATCTGCGCGACGAGGCGGCGCTCGCCAGCGTGCTGCCCTACACGGCGCGCCAGTTCGCCCGCGCCATCGTCATGCCGAATCTGCGCCCGCCGGTCACGACGGYCGCCCAGGCGGTAGCCTACCGCGAGCGCATCCTGGCCGCGTTGCCTGAGGGCCTGGACTTCCAGCCGCTGATGACGATGTACCTGACGGACAACACGCCGCCGGACGAGATCAAGCGTGCCAAGGATGCGGGCGTCGTCGCCCTCAAGCTCTATCCGGCCGGCGCCACCACCAACAGCGATGCCGGCGTGACCGACATCAGCAAGACCTACAAGACGCTGGAAGCCATGCAGCGCGAGGGCCTGCTGTTCCTGGTGCACGGCGAGGTGACGGACGGCGACATCGACGTCTTCGACCGCGAGGCGGTGTTCGTCGAGCGCGTCATGAAGCCGTTGCGCGCGGCCATGCCCGAGCTGAAGGTCGTCTTCGAGCACATCACGACCAAGGAAGCCGCCGAGTACGTGACCGAGAGCGACCGCTTCACGGCCGCCACCATCACGCCCCAGCATCTGCTCTACAACCGCAACGCCATCTTCACCGGCGGCCTGCGCCCGCACTACTACTGCCTGCCCGTGCTGAAGCGCGAGGAGCACCGCCAGGCCCTGCTGAAGGCTGTAGCCTCGGGCCTGCCGAAGTTCTTCCTCGGCACCGACAGCGCCCCTCACGCGGCGCAGCTGAAGGAAAACTCGGTTTGCGGCGCCGGCTGCTTCACGGCCATCTCGGCGCTGGRGCTGTATGCCGAGGCCTTCGAAGGCATTGGTGCGCTCGACAAGCTCGATGGATTTGCCGGCCACCATGGCCCCGACTTCTATGGACTGCCGCGCAACACCRGCACCGTCACCCTGAAGCGCGAGCCCTGGACCCTGCCCAGCGCCGTGCCCTTCGGTGAAGCGCAGTTGAAGCCCCTGCGCGGCGGCGAAACCCTGAACTGGAAACTCATCGCATGAAGAAAGTTGCTTTTCTCGTCGACTTCGACAACGTCGCCACCGACGTCATCGAGCAGGCCCTGCAGATGGCCTTCAAGGACTATGAAGCCGTCCACATCCGCCGCGCCTACTGCAACGCCGAGCAGGCGCAGACCCACCAGTCCTTCCTGAAGCGCCTGGGCCTGCGCGCCATCGTCAATCTCGCCATTGGCAAGAACTCGACCGACATCGCCATGGCCGTCGACGCGATGGAACTGGCCATCACCGAGAAGCCCGACGTCATCGTGCTGGTGTCGTCGGACAGCGACTTTGCACCGCTGGTGCTGCGCCTGCGCGAGAAGGGCGCCTGGCTGCGCGGCTTTGGCCAACATGGCAAGACGGGCGACGGTGTGATCGCCATCTACGACCAGTTCAACGAGCTGGCCCATGACAGCGGCAAGCCTTCGGCCAAGCGCCAGCCGGCGAGGAAGATCGCGTCTCCCCGGCCAGCCGCGAAGAGAGCCGCGCCGGCCAAGGCCGCGGCCCCGGCCCCTGCGCCGGCGGCGAAGCCAACGCCGGCACCTGCACCTGCGCCGAAGGCTGCGCCGGCGCCTGCACCCAAGCCGGCCGCGGCACCCGCCCCGGTTGACGCCAACGTTGCCGCCGCTCGGGAGATCAATGCCATCCTGGCCCTGCTGCCCAGGCTGGCCGATGGCCAATGGCATGACC
>NZ_JBFULE010000456.1:0-4253 GCF_056400485.1 Roseateles sp. P5_B10 | reverse complement strand
CGAAGTGGACGCTCATGACGTTCTCTTGCGCACGAAGTCGACAAAGCCGTGGACAAAGGTCTGCAACTGCCCCCGCACCCTGTCATCAACGAGACGGCCGTCGGCGTCGAAGACCGAGCCGGCCTTAGAGACCAGCAGCTCGCCGGCCATCCAGTGGTCGCAGCCGAAAGCATGCAGCACCGGCAACAGCGCGCCCTGGGAGCGCACGGTGCCGAAGCCGCCCGGCGACGCGCCGATCACGGCCGTGGGCCTGCCGCCAAACAGCTTGGCGCCTTCGCCGCTGGGTCGCGACAGCCAATCCAACCCGTTCTTCAGCACGCCGGGGATGGAGTGGTTGTACTCGGGCGTGCTGATCAACAGCGCATTCGCGGCACGGATCTCCTCGCGCAGCTTCGTCACGGCCTCGGGAATGCCCTGGGCCTCGACGTCGCCGTCATAGAGGGGAATGCCGTGCAGGGTGCGCAGCTCGATCGTGACGCCCTCGGGCGCCATCGCGATGGCAGCGCGCAGCAAGGCGGTGTTGTAGGACGCGCGGCGCAGCGCGCCGCTGAGGGCAATGATGTGCATGGCGATACCGCAAAGGTGGATGCGGGCATGATGCCAGCGATGCACAGCTTCATCCTGCCCAACATGAGCTGCGGCCATTGCGTCGCCGCCATCACCGAAGCGCTGAAGGCGGCCGACGCCCAGGCGCGCGTCGAAATTGATCGCAACGCCAAGACCGCCGACGTCGACAGCGACCTGCCCCGCGAGGCACTGGTGGCCGTGCTGACCGAGGCCGGCTACCCCCCGGCGCCGGCCAGCACCTGACTCAGGCGAAGCTGAACGGCAACTCGCGCTGGCGCTTGCCAGTCAGCCGCGCCACCGCGTTGGCGAGCGCCGGTGCCAGCGGCGGCAGCCCCGGCTCGCCCATGCCCTTGGGTGGGTCGTTGCTGGGCACGATGCTGACGGTCATGACCTTGGGCGCGTCGGGCATGCGCGGCATGGCCATGTCATAGAAGTTGTTCTGCTCGACGACGCCGTCCTTGAAGGTCACGCGGTGGGTCGGCATGGTCGTGGCCAGCGCCATGATGGCCGCGCCCTGCACCTGGGTCTCGACCGCCTTGGGGTTGATGCAGAGGTTGCAGTGCACGCCCGCATGCACTTCCTGCAGCACCGGCTGGCGATCCTTGCCCTTGCCCTTCATGCTCGCCACGACGACATAGGCGACGACGGATTCGAAGCTCTCATGCACGGCCACGCCCCAGGCCTGGCCGGGTTTGAGCTTGCGCTTGCCATAGCCGCTCTTGTCGACGGCGGCTTGCAGGGCGGCGCGATGGCGGTCGGCCTTGGCGTTGCCCTCCATCAGCTTGAGCCGGTAGGCGACCGGGTCCTGCTTGGTGGCAAACGCGATCTCGTCGACCAGGGTCTCCATCACATAGGCCGTGTGGGTGGAGCCCACCGAGCGCCACCACAGCACCGGCACATTGACGTCGGGGTGGTGGACGCTGAGGTTCATCGGGAACTCGTAGGGCTCGCGCATGCCCTCGGTCGTCGTGCCGTCCACGCCCTTCTGGTAGCCAAAGCCCTCCAGCGGCGAGCCCTTCAGGATGCTCTGGCTGACGATGCGGTGCTGCCAGCCGGAGATCTTGCCCGCGGCATCGAAGCCGATCTCGGCGCGGTGCACCGTCATGGGCCGGTAGTAGCCGGCCTTGACGTCATCCTCGCGGCTCCAGATCACCTTGACCGGCATGGGTTTGCCGGCCTGGGCCAGGGCCACCGCCACGGCTGCCGCCTCGCGCGGCCATTCGGTGGCGGGCGTGGCACGCCGGCCAAAGCCGCCGCCCGCCATCTGCACATTGACCTGCACCTGCTCCGGCTTGAGCCCCACCGTCTTGGCCAGGTTCATCGCATCGATGCCGGGCATCTGGGCCGCGTAATAGAAGTCGCAGCGGTCGGCCTTCAGGTCCACCGTGCAGGCCAGCGGCTCCATCTGGGCGTGGTTCAGATAGGGGAAGACGAAGTCCGCCGTGATCTTCCTGGGCGCCTTCGCCCAGGCGCTGGCATCGGCCTGGAACTCCGGCTTGGGCGCCGGCGTGCCGGGCGTCTTGGCCAGGGCCAGGTACTGCTTGGTCAGCGCCGCGGTGTCGGGCTTGGCGACGCCACCCAGGTCCCAGTCGACCTTGAGCGCATCACGGCCCTTCTTGGCCGCCCAGTAGCCGCTGGCCACCACCGCCACGCCCTGGCCGCCACGGTCCAGCGCCACCGGCAGCACGGCCTTGACGCCCTTGACCTTGAGCGCCTCGGTCGAATCGAGCTTGGCGACCTTGCCGTTGAAGACCGGCGGGCGCTGGATGACGGCCACCGCCATGCCCGGCAGCTGCACGTCCATGCCGTAGGCCTGAGCGCCGGTGCTCTTGGCTTGGCTGACGACCAGGCCGGTGGGCTTGCCGATCAGCCTGAAGCTCTTGGGATCCTTCAACGTGACGGCTTCGGGCACCGTGCCCTTCATGGCGGCGTCGAAGAACTCGCCATAGCCGGCGCTCTTGCCACCACCCGAAATGACGCCGTTCTCGGCTTTTAACGATGCGGCTGGCACCCCCCAGCTTTCGGCCGCAGCGGCTACCAGCATGGCCTTGGTGCGCGCACCCAGCTCGCGGTACTGCTGGTAGCTGTTCTTGACCGAGTTGGAGCCGCCGGTCAGGTGGATGCCGAACAGCGGATCGACATAGGCGGCCTTCTGGTCGCCAAAGCCGGTGCGGACCTTGCTCCAGTCGGCCTCCAGTTCCTCGGCGCAGATCATGGCCAGGCCGGTCTCGACGCCCTGGCCCATGTCCATGCGGTTGCACAGGATGGTGGTGGTGCCGTCCTTGGCGATGGTGACGAAGGCCAGAGGCTGCTCGGTCGGCTTGGACCCGGGCTTGGGCGCCTGGGCGCTCGCCATGCCAGGCAACAGCGCCAGGCCGACGGCGCCGCCGACGGTGGTGGTGACGAAGCTGCGACGGGAAACTCCAAGGGAGCCCGCGGTCAGTGCCTGGTCGATGCGACGGGGATTCAGCATGTCGGCCTCCTCAGGCGAGCTTGGCCGCAGCCGTGTGGATGGCCGCGCGAATGCGGGTGTAGGTGCCACAGCGGCAGAGATTGCCGGCCATGGCTTCGTCGATCTGCGCGTCACTGGGCTTTTTGTTGCCCTTGAGCAGCGCCACCGCGCTCATGACCTGGCCGCTCTGACAGTAGCCGCACTGGGCCACGTCATGCTCGACCCAGGCGGCCTGCACGGCCTGGCCGACCTTGTCGGTGGCGATGCCCTCGATGGTGGTCACCGGGCCTTGCACCGAGGAGATGGGCGTCAGGCAGGACCGCACCGGCGCCCCGGCCACGTGCATGGTGCAGGCGCCGCACTGGGCCGCCCCGCAGCCGAATTTCGTGCCGGTCAGCTGCAATTCCTCCCGCACGGCCCACAGCAGGGGCATATCGGGCTCGGCGTCCAGCGACACGGCGCGACCGTTGACGGTCATGTTGATCATGGGATTCCTCAGGGGGGTGGGACGCGGGCGACTCTAGCCAGAAGCAGCGTCCCAGTACATCACTCAGGCATTACGCCGGGCGGGCTGAGGGGCTGAGCCAGTAAAAAGGGGCTCCGAGGAGCCCCTTGTGATCACGCCGCGCCGGTGGGGCGCGATCCATTTCACTTGAACTGGTAGCTCGCCGTGGCGTACCAGAAGCGGCCACGTGGGTCGACGAAGGAACCCGCATAGCCGGTCACGTGCGAGCCATAGCTGGACACGGCGGTGAACGGCGGGTCCTGGTCCAGCAGGTTGCGGGCGCCGACACGCAGGGCCAGCGTGGGCATGGGCTTCCAGCCTAGGCCCAGGTTCCAGCGGCTGCTGTCCTTGACCTTGTGCTCGACGAGCGGGCCGACGTTGGCTTCCACCAGGCCGGCCGATTCCGTCCAGCCCTTGACGAAGATGTTCTCCAGCGTCAGGTTCCAGTTGCCCATGTTCCAGTCCAGGCCCAGGGTGTGCTGCCACTTGGGCACCGGCTGCACGCCGGYACCGTCGCCGGCCGTGCCCTCATAGGACACATAAGGCGTGCCCTTGCCGTTCTGCTGCTTCCATTGGTTGATGAAGCTGCCGGCGTAGCTGGCGCTCAGGCGACCCATGGAACCCAAGCTCCAGCCCGCCTTCACGTCGAGGTCGATGCCGTTGGTCTTCAGATCGCCGAGGTTCTCGACCGGGGTCTCGATGTAGCTGATGAAGCCGCTGGGCTGCAGG
>NZ_JBFULE010000454.1:0-4277 GCF_056400485.1 Roseateles sp. P5_B10 | reverse complement strand
TCCGTTCCCGTCCCCGGGCCGCTGCGAACCGTCAGCTTGCCGCCGACGAGTTCGGCGCGCTCTCGCATGCCGCTCAACCCGAAGTGCCCTTGTTTTTCGCCCGCGTGCAGCACTGCCGGGTCGATCCCCTTGCCGTCGTCGCGAACCCGAACGCACAGCTGCCGCTCGTCGTAGTCGATCTCGACCTGGATCTGCTTTGCGTCGGCGTGGTGAAAGGCGTTGCGCAGCGCCTCGCCGGCGATGCGAAAGGTCTCGTCGCGCACCAGCGGGTGCAGAGCCTGGGGCGTTCCCTGCACTTCGACATGTGCCGATGCCGCGTGACCGCTCTCGTTCGCCAGCTCCTCGGCGAGCGCCCGCAAGGCGTCCGCCAGGTTGTCGGTGTCCAGGGCCGAGGTCCGCAAACCCTGTACGGTATCGCGGCCCTCCGTGATCGCCTCGGCCGCATGGTCGATGGCGCCCGCGAGGATCTGCTTCGATTCGCGCGGGCGGTCAGGCAGCAGGTTGAGCGCGGCCTGGAACTGCAGCAGCAGCCCGTGAAAACGCTGCAACAGGGTGTCGTGCAGGTCGCGAGCGATGCGCRTGCGTTCGGCAATACGCGCCTCCAGCGTCGCCTCCAACTGCCGATGCAGCCGCCGGATGCGCATGTGCAGCCGGAGTTGGAAGGCGCTCCATGCCAGGCTAATGAGCAGGATCGCGCCGGCCAGGCGGAACCAGGTGGTTTGGTAAAAGGCCGGCGGAATGGCGAAGTCGAGCTGCGCGCCTTCCTCATTCCACACACCGCTGTTGTTGGAAGCCTTCACGCGGAAGCGATAGTTGCCGGGCGGCAGATTCGTGTAGGTGGCCTGGCGCCTGTCGATGGCCTCCTGCCAATCGTTGTCGTGCCCCTCCAGCCTGTAGCGAAAGCGCGTGCTCTTCGGGTCGACCAGACTCAGCGCGGTGAACTCGATCGTCATGTCGCGGACCAGCGGGGGCAGGCGAAGACCGTTCTCGACCACATAGGGCTTGTGGTCGGCGTGCAGGGCCTGAATGTGAACCGGTGGAGGCAGCGGGTTGAATGGCAGGTGGTCGGGGGCGATCACCTGGACGTCTGCGCCCGACACGAACCAGAGTTTGCCGTCCGGCCCTTTTGCCACCGGCGGGTTGAAGTAGGCCGGCGTGAGCGCCAGCAGCGGCACGCCATCCGCGGCCCCCCAAACCTTCGGGACGACCCGGCGGCTCGGGTCGGCAATCCAGGCAGCCAGGTCGTCCCGCAGCACCCGCACGAGCCCGCAGGAGGCATACATCCACAGCGATCCGTCGTCGTCCAGCGTCGACCAGTGCACCGTGTTGCAGGGCAGTCCGTTGCCGACCGCAAGCGTGCTGACGCGGCCATCCTTGATCCGGCTGAGGCCGCCGTCCTCCGTGGCGGCCCAGACCGCCCCGTCGGCATCGAGCCGGAGACCAGCGACGTGGCCCGCGCCCAGCCCTTCGGCGGACGTGTAGGTGGCCTGGACCTTGCCGTCCTTGAAATACAACACCCCACCGTCCTGCCAGAAGGACAGCCACAAGCCACCTCGGTCGGCGACAACGACTTTGGCTTGTTGCTGGCGACCGAGCGCGGCCCATGGAATGTTCTCGGCGAATCGACCCTTGTGCAGTCGTGCAAGGCCTTCGTTGCCAGATAGCCAGAGATCGCCCGCCCCCTCGCCCGTGATGGAATAGACCTCCTTGCTGGGCACGCCGCTGACGGCGACGAAGCGGTCGTTCGCAAAGTAGGCGAGGCCACGGCCCGTGCTCACCCAGAGTCGCCCGTCGGCGTCCTGATGCAAGGATTGCACCCTGGCATCGGGCAGCCCGTCGCGTTCCCTGTAGACGGTCGGTCTCGCACCCTTCCACCGGGCCAGTCCTTCGCCGGTTGCCACCCAGACGCTGCCGTTCTTTGTCGCCAGCACCGACTTCGTGCCGTCATTGGGCAGGCCCTGCTGCATGGAGAGGGTGGTGACAGGCAGCTTTCGGAAGCGATCTATGCCCTTCTCGCTGCCGAACCAGATGTTGCCTTCGCGGTCTTCGAACAGACTGCAGGCGATGTTCCCGGAGAGACCGTCTGCCCGCGTGAACGCGTCGGCCTGTCCCTCTTGCAAATGGAGGATGCCGTGGCCTTCGGTTCCGATCCAGAGCCCGCCATCGCGGTCCCGCAACAACTTGTTGGCCTTGATGTCGCGGTCAGGGAGCCATTCATCGGGCTTGGCAGCGCTTCGCATTGGCGACGGCGCCAATCTGTCGCCGTCCACGCGCTGGATCCCGGCGCCCCGGATGCCGATCAGGATTTGTCCATCGGCGGTCGTGCTCAGGTCACCCACTCGCACGCCTGGCGTCTCGAATCGTTGCGGCGTCCCGGGCTTCCAGCGCCAGAGGCCCGAGTCCGCACCCACCCACAGCGCCCCGGATTTGTCTTCGGCCAGGCTCCAGACGAACTGGCCAAACCCGCCTTCAGGCATGGAACATTGGGCCTGACCTGCGCGGATGGCGCACAGCCGTCCCTGTTCGCCCAGCAGGCCGGCCCAGACCGTTCCGTCGCGGTCCTCGAACAACGACGTCACGAACCCGTTGGGGATCTGCGGATAACGGGTCAGCTCGATGCCATTCCAGCTGACCAGGCCATTGAAGGTGCCAATCCAGAGCGTGCCATCGCGGGAAACCAGCAGGGCGTAGGGATTGCTTGGCAGCGACTGGCCTCTCGGTGGTTGCCAGGGAACGAACCGAAGGCCGTCGAAGCGAAACATGCCAAATGACCCACCGACCCAGAGATAGCCGTCGGGGGTTTGTGCCATCGCAAAGACGAGGCCCAGCAAGGCGCCGTCCCGAGCAGTCCACGAGGTGTGCGCGTACTGGGATACCTGCAGGGGAGGATCGAGCGCGAGGGCAGGGGATGGCGAGGTGAGCAGAGCCGAAGCCAGGAGCAGACCCGGCAGGAGGTGTCTCTGACTCTGGCCTTCCAGTTGCCCCACTGAATTCCTTTGCCTTCGCTTGCCGCTGGCAGCAAGTGAGCAGCGTATCGCGAAAGGGTCGCTGCAGGGCGGTTCAGAACGTCATTGCCGATCGGAAAGCACCGAAGACGGCCGCAGCCGCAAGAGGCACACAACGCACAGCAGAGAGAAAACCGTTCCTGCAAGCAGCGTGTAGCGATAGTCGTGTTCGGACAGGTCGAGCATCGGCCCTTGGACGCTGCTGACCAGGATCGTGCCGAAGATCACCATCAGATCTTTGGTCGAGTTGAACTGCACGAATCTGTCGCGCGGGAAAAGCGCCATCGGCATTGATGCAGCAGCCGTGAACCATGCGCCGGAAATCACCACGTGGGCAAAGTAGAAGACGCGGAAGCTGGCGGCGTCCGACACCAAGGCGAAGCCGCCCGCCGAGATGGCGCAATACATCGTCATGATGGCTACCGAGACCCGCACCGCACCCAAGCGATCAGCCATCGATCCAATGGCAAAGGCCGACACGATGGACACCGCATAGCCGGCTGCCGTCAATGCGCCCAGCGTGGCCTTCTGGATACCGGCCGCGTGCGCGTAGTGCAGATAGAAGGTGTTGAAGGGACTGAAGGTGACGCTCGCCAGCACGAAGGCCGCGACGGCCCACCCATAGGAGCGATGGTGAAAGCAGGCCAGCACGTGGTCGAGGGGAAATCTCAGCCGGGGCTCCGTCTTGTCAGCGGGCGCGGCGTCGGGCGGCAAGGGTGTCTCCTTCAGCATCAACGCCATCGCAAGGATAGGCAGGCAGAAGAAGAGGCCGACGCCCATCAGAACCTCGCGCAGATAGTGGTCCGTGAGCGCGAAGATCCAGTTGTGATACGCGATGCCGATCGTCAGGCTGACGATTCGGAACACCGCAAAGAAGCGACCGAGCAGGCCCGCGGGTACAAGGTCATTGACGAGGCCGTTGAACAGCGAGAAAGCGCTGATGGCGGCGCAGTCGAATGCGGCCCAGAACAGGCTGAACAGCGCGAGTCGGCAGTTGTGCAGGCCGGGTGACCAGCCGCCCAGTGCAGCATCAAGCCAGCCCGCCAGCGTGGGTGAGGCTGCCAGGCCCGCCATGGCCACGAGGCCGGTGGGCGCTGCAACCATCAGAAAGGGCTTGCGCCTGCCAAGGCGGCTGCGGCAGCGGTCCGAGTGATAGCCGGCCAGGGGTACCAACAGCAAGCTCAAGGCGGCGGGCACCGTGGACAGCAGCAGCGAGATCGTCGTGTCAGACGCCGCGTGCCGGCGCAGCAGCTCCAGTGCGCTGGGCACGGC
>NZ_JBFULE010000453.1:0-4278 GCF_056400485.1 Roseateles sp. P5_B10 | reverse complement strand
CTGCCAAGTCCCTGGCCAGCCAGGGTGTGCTGGCGCTGATGCTGAGCCGTGGCACCGGCCCGACCGAGGCCCTGCTGCCCGTGCTGAAGGAGAACAAGCTGCCACTGATCGCGCCCGCCACTGGCGCCATCAGCCTGCGCGAGCCGGTCCAGCCCTGGGTCTACCACTTGCGCGCCAGCTACCAGAAGGAGGCCGAACGCGCGGTCAAGCACCTGGCCGGCATTGGCGTCAAGCGCATCACCATCGTGCAGGTCAACGACCCCTTCGGCAATGACGCCGGCAAGGGCGCCATCAAGGGCCTGGACGACATCAAGCTGCGCGCCATGTCCAACCTGCGCTTTGACCGCAACAAGCCCGATCTCGCACCGACGATGCAGGCCATCGCCAAGGCCGGCATCGAGGCCGTCGTGCTGATCGGGCCGGCCTATGCGGTTGTGGAGGGCGTGCAGGCGCTGCGCGCGGCCGGCTCCACGGCGCACGTGGCCACGCTGTCCAACAACGCCTCGGCCGATTTCGTGAAGGCGCTGGGCAATGACAGCCGTGGGGTCATCGTGACCCAGCTCTTTCCCTACGAGCGCTCGACGGCCAACCTGATGGTGCGGGAGGCGCTGAGCCTGGCCAAGTCCGCCGGCCGCAACGAGCTGACGCCGGCCCATGTTGAAGGCTTTGCCGCGGCGAAACTGATCGTCGAAGCCCTCAAGCGCGCACCGGGCAAGGAGATTACGCGCGAGAGCCTGGCCAAGGCGCTGGACGGCGCCCGCATCGACCTGGGCGGCCTGCAGGTGCACTACTCCGAGAAGGAGCACAGCGGCCTGGAGTACACCGACGTGTCCATCGTGGGCGAGGACGGCAAGTTCAAGCGCTGAACTCGGCGCGCAGCACCCTCGACCGCGCGATGATGCGGGCCTGTCAAGGCCGCGCATGGCGATCGAGGAGCTGACATGGATCTGGGACTGAAAGGCCACTGGGCGCTGGTCTGTGCGGCGAGCAAGGGCTTGGGCCGAGGCTGTGCCGAGGCGTTGGTGGGTGAGGGCGTCAACGTCGTCATCACGGCACGCGGCGAGGCCGAGCTGCTGGCGACAGCTGATGCGCTGCGGGCCCTGAACCCTGACGCCGAGGTGCGCGCCGTGGCCGGCGACATTGCCACTCCCGAAGGCCGTGCAGCGGCGCTCGCGACCTGCCCGCGGGTGGACATCCTCATCAACAACGCCGGCGGCCCGCCGCCCGGGGATTTCCGCGACTGGGGCCGCGAGCAGTGGATCGCCGCGCTGGACGCCAACATGCTGGCACCCATCGAGCTCATCAAGGCGACGGTGGACGCGATGGCGGCGCGCGGCTTCGGTCGCATCGTCAACATCACCTCGGGCGCGGTCAAAGCGCCCATCGACACGCTGGGCCTGTCCAACGGCGCGCGTTCCGGCCTGACGGGTTTCGTCGCCGGCGTGGCCCGCCAACCGCGCCTGGCCGGCGCCAACGTGACGATCAACAACCTGCTGCCGGGTGCCTTCGATACCGACCGACTGAAGAAGGGCTTCGCCGCCGGCGCCGCCAAGGCGGGCGTCAGCGCGGATGAACTGGCGGCCAGGCGCCGCGCGGCCATTCCCGCGCGGCGCTTCGGCAACGCCGCCGAGTTCGGCGCCATCTGCGCCATGCTGTGCAGCGCCCAAGCCGCCTACCTGACGGGCCAGAACATCTTGCTCGACGGCGGCGGCTACCCGGGGACCTTCTGATGAGGTGGCTCAAGCGCATCCTCCTTGCCTTGCTGGCCCTCGTGCTGCTGTTCGCTCTGGCGCTGTGGCTGACCTTGCGTGGCAGCCTGGCCCAGCTCGACGGTGAACGTGCCATCGCCGCCCTGAGTGCGCCGGCCGAGTTGCAGCGCGACGCGCGCGGCTACCTGACCATCACTGCCGAGAACCGCCTGGACGTGGCCCGGGCCCTGGGCTTCGCACACGCTCAGGAGCGCTTCTTCCAGATGGACCTGATGCGCCGCAACGCCGCTGGCGAGCTGTCCGCGCTGGTGGGCGCGAAGGCGCTGCCGCTGGACAAATCGCGCCGCCTGCATCGCTTCCGCCACCGTGCTGAAGCCGGCATCGCGGCCTTGGCCGCAGATGAGCGCGCGCTGCTGGACGCCTATGTGAGCGGCGTCAACGCTGGCCTGGCCGGCCTCGGCGCACGCCCGCCCGAATACCTGCTGCTGCGCCAGCAACCCCAGCCCTGGGTCGCGGCCGACACCGTCCTCGTCGCCTATGGCATGTACCTCGACCTGCAGGGCGCCCAGGGCCGCGACGACGTCGCCACGGGCTTGCTGCGCGAGGCCGTGCCGGACGACTGGTATGCCTTCCTGACCCAGCACAGCGCCGACTGGCAGGCCGCCATGGACGACAGCCGCGTGACTGCCGTGCCCCTGCCAGCGGGGCCGCTGCCGGCCGCATTGCGCGCTGCCAAGACGGCCTGCAGCGACTGCAGCCTGCGTGACGCCCGTGACATCGGCAGCAACAACTTCGCCGTCGCGGCCGCGCATGGCGCGGGCGGGCGGGCCATCCTGGCCGACGACATGCACCTGGGCCTGCGCTCGCCCGGCACCTGGTTCAAGGCGCGCATGAAGTGGAAGGACGCGGCCGGCAGCCATGACGTGGCTGGGGTGACCCTGCCCGGCGCGCCGCTGCTCGTCGTCGGCAGCAACGGCCACGTGGCCTGGGGTTTCACGAACACGACCTCCGACTGGGCTGATGTCGTCGCGTTGAAGCTCAACGCGGCTGGCACGCACTACCTGGCTGGCGGCGCTGAGAAGCCGCTGCAACGTGCCGTCGAGCGCATCGAGATCGCGGGYGAGGCCCCGGTCGACCATGTCGTGCTGGAAAGCGAATGGGGCCCCGTCATGCCTCAAAAGGCAGCGAGCGGGCAGGCCTATGCGCTGCGCTGGGTGGCCCATGACCGCGAGGGCATGAATCTGCGCCTGATGCATATGGAGACAGCCGCCAATGTCGACGAGGCCGTGCAACTGGCCGCGGGCGCCGGCATGCCGGCCCAGAACCTGCTGGTGGCCGACGCCGGCGGGCGCATCGCCTGGACCGTCATCGGCGCGATGCCCAAACGCGTCGGCGCCGAGGATATGGACCGTCCCCAGGACTGGAGCGACGGCCGCCCGCGCTGGCRGGGCTATCTCGGCGCGGCCGAGCAGCCGCGCATCGTCGACCCGGCCGACGGGCGGCTGTGGACGGCCAATTCGCGCATGGTCGGTGGCGAGGCGATGAAGCTGCTCGGCAACGGTGGCTGGGATCTCGGCGCCCGCGCCCGGCAGATCCGCGATGACCTGCGCGCCCAGGACAAGTTCGATGAAGCCGGCCTGCACGCCATCCAGCTCGACCACCGCGCGCTCTTCCATCAGCGCTGGCGCAAGCTGCTGCTGGAACAGGTGCTGACGCCCGACTTCGTCACTGCCAACGGCCTGACGGACTATCTCGTCGAGGTCGAGAAGGGCGCCGACGCAGCCCGCCCGGACGCGGTCGGTTATCTGCTCGTGCGCTCCTTCCGGTTGCAGTCGCTGAAAAACATCTTCGACCCGCTGGCTGGCCTGTTGGAAGCGCAAGGCGCGAAGCTGTCCGACCTGAAACTGGTGCCCGAGACGCCCGGCTGGGCGCTGATCCAGGCGGCGCGGCCTGACACCCTTCCAGGCAGCTTCAAGACCTGGCCCGAGCTCCTGCAGCGCGCCGTGCTCGACAGCCGCAAGGAGCTGCTGAGCAAATACGGCAGCCTCGCCGCAGCCACCTGGGGTGCCGACAACCCCACCAGCGTGCGCCACCCGCTGAGCGTCGCCGTGCCGGCGCTCTCAAGCTGGCTGGACCAGGCCTCCCAGGGCATGGCCGGCGACAGCCACATGCCACGCGTGCACAACCACGGCCATGGCCAGAGCGAGCGCATGGTGGTGTCGCCCGGCCATGAGGAAAGCGGCATCCTCGTCATCCCGGGTGGCCAGAGCGGCCACCCGATGTCGCCCTTCTACCGGGGCGACCATGCCGCCTGGCTGGCCGGCGAGGCCCTGCCTTTCCTGCCCGGCGAGACCGTGCACCGACTCGTGCTGCGCCCCTGATCCAGGCGACCCTATTCCCGCGGAATGGGGACGCCAGCCGAACCGCCCGCTGGGCACAATCCCTGTCACCCGATAACGAAGCGAGGATCACGATGAACAACAAGACGCTCAGCAGGGCCGTGCTGGCTTCTCTGGCTTTTGCCGCGATGGCCGCGCAGGCCCAGGAGGCGGGCTCCAATGTCGAGAAG
>NZ_JBFULE010000452.1:0-4283 GCF_056400485.1 Roseateles sp. P5_B10 | reverse complement strand
GCACGTGCTCGTGGAACCACAGATGCTTCTCGGCGGCCACGGCGAAGCGGCCCTCGTCGGCATCCTTGCGAGCGCCGATCAGGATCTCGTGGGCGCTGGCCCCGGCTGGTGGCTCCCAGGCCTGGGCGCAAGGCGTGGCGCTGACCAGCACCGCGGCGAACAGCCCGGCCAGGGCGGGACGTCTGACGGCCGCTGTCTTGTCTCGCATGCTTGAGCCTCCTTGAAGTGCGGCGCAGTGTAGGCACGGCGCCGGTGTGAGCGGTAGCAGGTAGGTCGGCAATTTTCCCGTTGCGGCCTAGATGCCGCCGATGGCTGCAGCACGGCACAACTCGCGACTAGCATGCCGCCCGCCGCAGGCCGTCGCCCCCAGTGGCCACCGACTGGACGCGGCCTGACCTGCAAGGCTGGGGCAGCAACGACCCCCAAGCAGACTCTCTCGGCGCGCTTCTACGGCGCGGGCGTCGCATTCCACTTCTGATGGCGAAGGTTGGGTGCGTCTGGCGGGGCCAGAATCGCCCCATGCCGACCCCCGCTGCCCCCACCTCGCTGCTGCACCTGCTCTGGCTGGCCTCGCCGGCCTTGCCGGTCGGCGGCTTCAGCTATTCCGAGGGCCTGGAGGCCGCGGTCGACGCCGGCGTCGTGCATGACGAGACCAGTGCCGGCGACTGGCTGCTGAACCAGCTCGAACTCGTGCAGGCGCGCGCCGAGCTGCCGATCGCGGCGGCGGCGCACGCGGCGACGCTGGCGCTTGATGGCGCGCGGCTGGCAGAACTCAATGCCTGGGTGCTGCAGACACGCGAAACCAGCGAGAGCCTGCAGCAGGCCCAGCAGATGGGCCGCAGCCTCGTGGTTTGGATGCAGGGCCTGATGCCCGATGCCGCGGTGCTGCCCCTGCTGCAAAAGCTCAAACCGGCGCCGACCTGGCCCGTCGTCATGGGTGCAGCCGCGGCGTCCCGCGGTGCTGCGTTGGAGCCGGCGCTGCAGGCCATCGCCTTCGGCTGGGCCGAGAACCYGATGCAGGCTGCCGTGCGTTGCGTGCCCCTGGGCCAGACCTCGGGGCAGCGCCTGTTGGCACGCCTCGTGCAAGTCATCCCGCAAGCCGTGGCGACCGCGTTGGCAGCGCCCGAGCCCATGGCCTTCGCGCCGCTGCTCGGCATCCATGGCGCCCGCCACGAAAATCAATATTCACGACTGTTCCGCTCATGACAAAAAAACGCCGGACCGCTCCAAGTTTTTTTATCCCCCTTGGGGGGCCTGACGCGCAGCGGCAGGTTCGGGGGCTCACATGACTGCACCCTTGCACGCAATTCCCAACCGCACCAAGAAGCTACCGCCTTTGCGTGTCGGTGTCGGTGGCCCCGTGGGCTCTGGCAAGACCACCCTCGTCGAGATGCTGTGCAAGGCCATGCGCGAGCGCTGGGACCTGGTTGTCGTCACCAACGACATCTACACCAAGGAAGACCAGCGCCTGTTGACAGTGGCCGGTGCGCTGGCACCCGAACGCATCATGGGCGTGGAGACCGGCGGCTGCCCGCACACCGCCATCCGCGAGGACTGCTCCATCAACCTCGAGGCGGTGGACCGCATGCTGGAGAAGTTCCCCGACGCCGACATCGTCTTCGTCGAGAGCGGCGGCGACAACCTGGCGGCGACCTTCAGCCCCGAGCTGTCCGACMTGACCATCTACGTCATCGACGTGGCCGCCGGCGAGAAGATCCCGCGCAAGGGCGGCCCCGGCATCACCAAGAGCGACCTCTTCGTCATCAACAAGACCGACCTGGCGCCTCATGTCGGCGCCGACCTGAACGTCATGCGCAGTGACACCGCCCGCATGCGGCCCGTCAAGCCCTGGGTAATGACCAACCTGAAGACGCGCGACGGCCTGGACGAGGTGGTGCGCTTCATCGAGACCAAGGGCCTGCTTGTCGGTTGATCCCATCCGCTGGCCGGCGCGCCTGACGCTGAGCGCGGCGCGCGATGGCGGCAACGCCACCCGCGTGCATGCCCGCCACGATGGCCCGCTGCGCCTGCTGAAGACCCTCTACCCAGAGGGCAGTGCCATCGCGCACGCGGTGCTCGTGCATCCGCCCGGTGGCCTGGTCGGCGGGGATCGCCTCGACATCCACATCGATGTGCAGGCCGGCGCTCATCTGCTCGTCACCACACCGGCCGCAACGCGCTTCTATCGTTCCAACGCTGGCGAGGCGGCCCAAGTCGTGCAGGCCACGGTGGGCGAGGGCGCTCGCCTGGAATGGCTGCCACAGGAGACGCTGGCTTATCCCGAGTGCATCGCCCGCAACGAAGTGAAGCTCAGCCTCACGCCCGGCGCCAGCCTGTTCGCGACCGAGGTGCTGGGCCTGGGCCTGCCCGCTGCGGTGCAACCCTTTGTGGCCGGCCGCATGCTGCAGCACCTGGAGATCACCGGCCAATGGCTGGACCGCGGCTGGCTCGATGCGACCGACAAGGCCCTGCTCGACGGCCCTTGCGGCCTGGCCGGACATCGGGTGCTGGGCACGCTGGTCTATGCGCAGACCGGTGCGCTGGGCGATGTGGACGCGCTGCTGACCCACAGCCGCGCCTTGCTGGACGGGGTGGCGCGCAGCGGCGTCACGCATCTGGCTGGCCCGCGGGGCGCCGTGCTGCTGGCCCGCGTCGTCGGCGATGAGGTCGAGACGGTGACGCTGGCGCTGCGGCGGGTGAGGGCGCTGTGGCGGGGGCAGCTATGGGCCTTGAGAGCGAGTGATCCCAGAATCTGGGCGACTTGAGGCCTTTGGCGGACTAATTTCGAAGGTCGGCGCTACCCACAGCATCGGCTTGTTGTCGGGTGGCAGCCAAAAGTAGCCGAAATCGGCACCACCACCACGGCGAACGACTGTGACAAACGGCAAGATCGCGCCGCTGGGCTTTTCGATGATCGTCGCCCGACCTTCCATCACGCGCTGGATCACGAAGGAGCGCCCGACGCGCAACTCTCGGCTTGCCACCCATGCACAGCCTTGCAGGCGGGATGCCGCTGACGCGCCCAACAAATCGGCCGCTCCTGCTTCCTGACGTCTCAGCAGGTGATTGGCCATCGTGTCGTCGTATGGCGTGTGCCGGTTTGCAATGGCTGCAACTTCATCTCGGTCCAGCTGAATAAACGCATGCGGGTCCTCGACGAGGATGCAAGGCCAGGGAAGACGCGTTTCAGTCGCCACTTGGGAGAAGGTCCGCTCATCGGCAGCGGCCTCCGCCACGGTCAACACACCGGGCGACACCGCAAGGATCAAGGCGAGCAACGCATTGACGGCGCATGGCGATCCCAACAGGTGTTGCGGATTGGACATGGCATGCACTCTAGGACAACTGTTGGTGCCGCCGTCGGGCTCGCCGATCCGGTTTGCCGGACCCCGATCTGCGCACAGATACGACTCGAGTCAGCGCTCGGACTGCAGCGTCAGCCACAGACCGTGGACTCGAACGAGTGGCGTGGATTCGCCGCTTCGCGCCGCCATCGTGATGCCGATGATTGGATGGCCGGGCACGAGCTGGTGCCGCGACGGCACGATGACGATGCGGCCACCTTCGGCGAGGTCGAAGACTCGGGCCTGTGTCTCGAAAGGTTCGCAGCGCTTCTCTTCATGCGAGCTTGCGCCCAGGGCAGACAGCAACTGAGACAGGGCCGTCGCGTCGTCCGTCGCGACCCAGACCTCCCGCGTCGCGAACGCGCCGTTGGCATGGGCGAAGTGCTCAGGCCGGTCGGTCGGCGAGCGGTTGTCGCCGGCGAAGAAGACCCAGCTCAGCCGCGGGTCGGTCAGCGCCAGCCCGTTGGCGTCGTGCCGGTGCGGAATGCCCGCTGCCTGCAGCGCGGCGGCGGCGCGGGTCGAGTCGACCGCATGCAGGGTCAGGTAGGCCGGGCCTTCGCCCTCGCGCAGCAAGGCCATGTAGCGGGCGCTCAGCGCGTCGCGCGCTTCGCTCGCGGTGATCAGCTCCAGCCCCGCGCCGTTGCTGAACTTGATGTGGGCATTGCGCAGGCCGTTGGCATGCGGCCGCCCCGGCTTGATGGCGAAGCCCAGGCTGCGGTAGTCGGCCACGGCCTGATCCAGGTCCTGCGCGGCGGTGGGAATGTGGTCGAGGCGAACCAGGGGTTGCGCGCCCGCCGAGCCACAGAGGGCGAGCAGCAGCGCAGGCAGCCACCGCCTCACAGCGCCCGCCATGTCGGGATGCAGTGGCGCGCCAGCGCGGTGACCCAGTCGGGTTCCTGCGGCACAAAGGCGATGCCGAAGGCCGGGCTGACCAGAAAG
>NZ_JBFULE010000451.1:0-4290 GCF_056400485.1 Roseateles sp. P5_B10 | reverse complement strand
GTTCGACGAACCACCGGCCGCGGACGCGCGGCCGCCCGAGTACCGGCTGCGGCGCGCCAGCGGCGGCGTGCCCGAGGCGCTCTACGCCCGCGAGATCGGCCGCGGCGTGCTGCGGCGCGACGGCGGGGAGTTCGTCGCCGAGGTGGACGACTCGCCAACGCCCGAGGGCTTGAGCGCCTACGTGCGCTACCACTACTGGGCCGAGCTGCGCATGCCGCCCGAGCGCCGCCTGCCGCCCGGCGTGGCCGAGATCCCGCTACCCGCCGGCGCCGTCGAGCCGCTGCAGCCGGCGCAGCGCCTGGACGCGCCAGGCGCGTTCAGCAGCGCGTCCGCGCCCGCGATGGCCATGTTCGTGCCGGCGGATATCCCGGCGTTGCCGGACGGCAGCGTGACGGCAACGGTAGGCGCCGGGGCCGCAGCCGGCACGTGGCGGCTGACGCTGGCGATCCGCGGCGGCCCGGTGGCCCACCCACGCGCGGTGGGCGGCTTCAGGGTGCAGGTGCATCTGAAGCTGGATGACGGCGACTGGGCGCCCGAGGCTGCCGCGGTGCCGCTGGACAGCGGTGCGCTGGACCTCGTCATCGAGCGTGCCGTGCCTGCCGTGCCGCCGGTGCCGGCCTTGCAGCTGGCGCTGGTGCTGGTCGACCCGGTCGGCCGCGAGGCGCCGCTGCTGCGGGTCGCCGCCACGCCGGTGTGACGCCGGCGGCGGTGGCTCAGGCCGTCATCGCCCTGGCCACCAGCAAGGTGTCGGTGAACTGCTCGAAGGCCACCACCCGCCCCGTCTTCAGCCGCCACACGTGAGCCACCCGCGCATGCAGGTCCTTGCCCGTGGCGCGGTGGCGGCCGCTGTAGTGGCCCAGGGCGACCAGCTGCTCGCCGCCGTCGATGAGCTGCTCCAGCGTGAAGCGATAGTCGTCCCAGTCACGGCCCAGCACCGCGAAGACGTTGCTGACGACAGCCGCGGGGCCGATCCAGGTGCCCGCGCAGGGGAAGCCGGCCATCTCCGTCCAGGCCACGTCGGGAGCCATGTCGGCCATCATGGCCAGGACGTCGCCGCGCGCCGAGGCGGCGTAGTGGTCGCTGATGATTTGCAGATTGCTCTTCACGCCTGCCTCCGGCTCACGAGGCACAGCCATCGATGCTGCAGAACGCGGCTGCGTCGCCGGGCTGCGCCGGCGCCTGGCCGAGCATGCCCTGCAAGGCGGCCGCGAAGTCCTGAGGCCGCCCCAGGTGGGCCGTGGCGTCCACGCGGCTGAGGCCGGCTTGGGTCTCCAGCACAAAGCTCGGGAATCCGCGCGCGCCCGTCTGCGCCATGAAGCTGCGCGTCTGCTCGATGTGGGCCTRCACCGGGCCCAGGCTCTGGCGGCCCAGCTCGGTCGCGAATTCCGCCCTTGGCAGGCCGATGGTGCCGGCCAGCTCGATCAGCACGGCCGGCTCGGCAATGCGGCGGCCCTGCACGTAATGGGCGGCCTGCAGCTCGGCCAGCATGTCCGCGCCACGGCCGGCAAGGGCTTCGGCGGCGAGGATGGCGGCGGTGGGCGGCTCGGAGTCGAACACCGCCTGTGGGTCGCACAGCAGGCCGTCGCGGTAGGCGTCGCCGAAGGGCTGGCCGGTGGCTTGGGCAATGCGCTGGTCATGCGCCAGYACGTAGGCGCGCAGCTCGGGCGTGACGGGCTGGCGTTGCGGGCCGGTCATCATGCCGCCGGCATGCAGGCGCACCGGCAGCAGGCCGCGGGCCGCGCGCACCAGGGGCGCGGCGCCCCAGCACCAGCCGCACAGGGGGTCGTAGATGTAGTGGAGGACAGGGCTCGTCATGGTGCTCACCAGGCCATTTCGCCCTTGTTGACCTTGGCGCCGATGTCCRGGGCCATGCCCAGACCGGCCTGGGGATACGCCTGCTTCATGGCGGCGATGAGGTCGGCGCCGGTCTTGGCCTTGGCGGCCTCGGCGTCGAAGCGGCGCAGGTAGTCGCGGGTGTAGCGGATGGCGCTGGTGTCGAGCGCGGTGCCGGCGGCCATGTGGCCGGGCACGACGGTGACGGGCTGAAGGGCCTCGATCTCGTCAAGCTGGGCCAGCCAGGCCTGGCGTTCGGCGGGCTTCTGGGTGTCGGCCGTCCAGACGTGCAAGTTGCCGAAGATGGCGATGTTGCCGGCCACGGTCTTGATGGACGGGATCCACACATAGGGCCGGTGGGCCAGCGCGCCGGTGGTGCCGCGCACCTCGATGGTCTCACCGTCGACGGTCAGGGTCGTGCCCTGCAGGGCCTCGGGCACGATCGGCTGCTGGGGCGCGTTGGCGCCCATCTTGGGCGACCAGAAAGCCAGCTTGCCGGCCAGCTTGGCCTGGATCTTCTCGCGCACGGCGGGCGTGGTCACCACGCGGGCCTGGGGGAAGACGGTCTTGAGTGTCTCGGCACCGAAGTAGTAGTCCGGGTCGGCGTTGCTGATGAAGATGGTCTTGAGCGTCTTGCCGCTGTCCAGCACGTTGGCGGCCACGCGCAGCGCATCGGCACGGGTGAAGCCGCTGTCGATGACCAGGGCCTCGGTCTTGCCGCTGATGACGACGGCGTTGACGTGGAAGCTGTTGCCGTCGGCGTTGTAGACCTTGACGGCCAGCGGGGCCTGGGCCAGGGCGCTGCCCGTGGCAACCATGCCCAGGGCCAGGGTGGGCAGCAGGCGGCGGGCGAGTTGGCTGAGAGGGAACATGAGCATCTCCGGTGGGGGTCTGGTGGCCGTGCCGAGGTGTCGGCGGGGTGTGGGGCGAACTCTAGGTTTTGCGGTATGGTTGATAAAGACCGATTCGGTTGACTATTTATTTCGTTTTTCGTCGCAATCAAAGAAAGAGATCATGGATCGCCTGACCGCCATGCGCGTCTTTGTCGAGGTGGCCGACCGCGCCAGCCTGACCCAGGCGGCCGATCAGCTGGAGATGTCCACCGCCATGGTCAGCCGCTATCTGGCGGCGGCCGAGGACTGGTTCGGCGCCCGGCTGCTGCACCGCACGACACGCCGCGTCAGCCTGACGGATGCCGGCAGCGCCGTGCTGCCCGCCTGCCGCCAGATGCTGGACCTGGCGCTGGAGACCCAGCACCTGGCCGCCGAGCGCAGCCGCGAGCCGGCCGGCCTGCTGCGGGTGACGACGCCGGGTTCGCTGGCCGAAGCCCAGCTGACGGCCGCGGTGGTGGATTTCCAGCGCCAGTACCGCCAGGTGGAGGTGATGCTGTCGGTGGCCGACAAGGCGGCCGACCTGGTGGCCGAGCGGGTCGACCTGGCCGTGCGCATCACCAACACGCTGGACCCGGCCATGATCGCCCGCCCGCTGGCCGTGTGCCGCTCGGTGCTGTGCGCCTCGCCGGCCTATCTGCAGCAGCACGGCACGCCGCGCACCGCCGACGAGCTGCGCCAGCACCGCTGCGTGGCCCACGCCTTCGGCATCGGCAAGCAGTACCGCTTCATGCGCAGCGCCGAACTGATCACCGTGCCGGTGGAGTGGAGCCTGCACACCAACGAGACCGCCGTGCTGCGCCGCGCCGTGCTGGCCGGGGCCGGCGTCGGCATGCTGCCCACCTACTACCTGGGCGATGATCTGCGCGCCGGCCGGCTGCTGCCCCTGCTGCCCGACCACCAGCCCGAGGTGCTGGGCATCCATGCCATCTACCTGTCGCGCCAGCACCAGCCGCTGGCGCTGCGGCTGCTGGTGGACTTCCTGGCGGCACGCTTCGCAGGCGAGCCCTGGGACCGTGAACTGAACGCCGCCCCTGCGGCTGCGCACGAGGAGACTGCATGAACCAGCCCTTGCTCGACGTGCTGGCGCTGCTGCGCGCCGGCCAATGGGTGCAGGCGCACGACGAGGTGCAGCGCCACGATTCGCCCGAGGCCGCCTGGCTGCATGCCCTGGTGCATGTGCAGGAGGGCGACCTGGAGGACGCCGAGTACTGGTACGGCAAGGCCGGCCGAGACTGGCGCCGCCGCCTCGGGCTGGCCGAGGAGCTGGACGCGTTGGAGCGGCAGCTGCGTCTTTAACTGGCGCGACAGCGCGCGCAGGCCGGCCTGGCGGCCGCTCAGGTGCAGGGTCAGGCGCTGGCCGGCCGCGAGCCCCTCAAAATGTCAGCGCATCCACACGCCCCGGGACCTCGCGGTCCGGCATGCCGCGCACATCCCTGGCCGAGAATTCGCTGACCCCGCGCAGCGCGAACAGCGCCGCCCCGCCCTGCCCGCGCCGCAGATTGACGGCATGGAAGCTGGCATCGCTGACATCGTCCAGCACGACCGCGGTTCGCCCCTCCGGCTT
>NZ_JBFULE010000450.1:0-4298 GCF_056400485.1 Roseateles sp. P5_B10 | reverse complement strand
GTTCTATGTCTCGACGTTCGCCTCTACCAGCGGACGCACCCACATTTACACCACGCGCGATCCGGAGCGCGGCCCGTGGAAAGAGACGAGTTTCGAGCCAGCGCTGCATGACCACAGCCTGTTTTTCGACGACGACGGTCGCGTTTACATGCTCTGGGGGGCCGGTCGCATCACGCTCACCGAGCTGCAACCCGACCTCTCCGGAATCAAGCCCGGCGGCGTGAACAAGGTCATCATCGAAAATCTCAACGCCGTCTTCGGCTCCGACGTGGGCGGGCTCAGCGAGGGTTCGCAGCTTTTCAAGATCAACGGCCGCTACTACCTCGTCAACATCGCCTCGCCTGGGAGCCGCTGGGCGCGCAGCGTCATCGTCCACCGCGCCGACAAAATCGACGGTCCCTACGAGGGTCGCATCGTGCTCGATGACCGYGGYATCGCCCAGGGCGGCCTCATCGACACGCCCGAMGGCAAGTGGTACGCCTATCTYTTCAAGGRCAACGGCGCCGTCGGTCGCATTCCCTAYCTCGTGCCSGTGACCTGGAAGGACGGCTGGCCCGTGCTMGGCGAAAACGGCAAGGYGCCCATGACGCTCGACATCCCCGCCGGCGGACAGGGCGTCTCCGGCGCCTCCGGCATCGTCGCCTCTGACGAATTCGACCGCCAGCCCGGCGACCCCGACCTGCCCCTCGCCTGGCAATGGAATCACAACCCCAAGCCTCGTGACTGGTCGCTTACCAAGCGCCCGGGCCACCTGAGCCTCGTCACCAGCCGGGTCGTTTCCACGTTGCCGGAGGCCACGAACACCCTCACCCAGCGCACCTTTGGCCCCAGCAGTTTCGCCACCACGAGCATCGACGTGAGTGGCATGAAAGACGGCGACCTGGCCGGCATCGCCGCTTTTCAGAAAGACTATGGGTTTGTTGGCGTAAAGATGAGCGGCGGCACCCGATCTCTCGTCATGGTGAGCGCCGACTCCGGCAATCCCGAGGAAATCGCCTCCGTTCCCCTCTCCGGCAAAACCGTTCACCTCAAGGTCGAATGCGAATTTCAGCCTGCGCCTGACGTCGCCCGCTTCTCCTACAGCCTCGACGGCAAATCCTGGACCCCCATCGGWCGTCCCTCGGCTCTTCACTACACCCTTCCGGAGCACTTCATGGGTTACCGCTACGGCCTCTTCTATTACTCGACCAAAACCGCCGGCGGCCGTGTGGACTTTGACTATTACCGAATCGGACAAGGGGCGAAAGACGGGCGCTGACACGGTGCGACCTATTTTCCCACTCCTATTCTCGGGCCCTCATGAAGAAACCAACCCTCTCCGCCGTCGTTCTCTYGTCCGYGYTGGYYTTRCTGCCCGCRACGTCATTCGCGCKCAACCCGGTTATTCAAACGATGTATACGGCCGATCCGGCCCCCATSGTCCATAASGGCACGCTCTACCTGTTTTCYRGCCAYGACGAAGAYGTCGGGGAGGCCAACAACTTCAAYATGAAGAAYTGGGTGCTCGCCACGACRACGGACATGGTGAACTGGACYCAGCACGGCGCGGTCGCCTCCCTGCGAGATTTTCCTTGGGCCTCCAAGGAGAACTCCGGCTGGGACGGCTATGACAACGGTGCCTGGGCCCCTCAAGTGATTGAGCGCGATGGCAAGTGGTATCTCTATGGCCCGGTGCAAGGCCGTGGCATTGGCGTGCTGGTGGCCGATAACCCCCTGGGCCCCTATATCGACCCGATCAAAAAGCCGCTGATCGCCGGCCACGCCGGCGGCCTGTACGACAGCATCGATCCGACCGTTTTCATCGACGACAAGGGTCAGGCCTATCTCGCCTGGGGCAATCCCAATCTGTGGTCAGTGAAACTGAACAAGGACATGATTTCCTACGACACCAGCGTCGGGGAGAAGGGCATCATTGGCCATCCGATGACCGTCAAGGCCTTGGGCGAGCGCAACCCTCCGGACACAGTAGGCGTCACGAAGCCGAAGCCTGCTTTGCGCGGCACATCCTACGAAGAGGGTCCTTGGCTCTATAGGCGCAAGAATCTCAATTACCTGTTTTTTGCCGCCGGTCCCATCCCTGAGCATCTCGGCTACGCCACCGGCCCCACAGCCGAAGGCCCGTGGACCTACGGCGGCGCCGTCATGTCTCCGCAAAGCGCTTTTACCAACCACCCGGGCGTGGTCGATTACAAGGGCAAGACCTACCTTTTCTATCACAACGCCGCTCTTCCGGGAGGCGACGGCTTCAAACGTTCCGTGTGCGTCGACGAGTTGAAGTTCAACCCCGATGGCTCGGTCCCGATGGTGCAGCCAACCAAGGAAGGGCCGGCGCCGGTCGCCACCCTCGATCCCTACAAGCGAGTTGAAGCCGAGACCATCGCCTGGTCTTCCGGTGTCAAGATCGAGCCCAGCAGCGCCGGTGGCCAGAATGTGCGCGACATCCATGACGGCGCCTATATCCAGGTGCGAAATGTCGATTTCGGCGTGACCGGCGCGCGCGCCTTCATGGCCAGCCTCGCCAGCACGGCCGAGGCGAAGGARSCCAGCGGGGCRAAGATCGAGATTCGTCTGGGCAAGCTCGACGGCCAGTTGRTCGGCACTCTGCCRGTGTCAGGAACCGGCGGCGAATGGAAGCAGCAGTTGGCCCAGATCTCCGGAGCCTCCGGCGTCCAGGATCTCTTCTTCGTATTCCGCGGTGMGGCCGGCGAAGAACTGTTCAAGTTCGATTACTGGCAATTCTCGAAATAACTGAACAAGGCGGTCCGCGCATGGCGCTGCCGAAGAATCAGCGGGATTCATTGCGATCAAACACATGGCGGCTTTGCAGCTGTCTTGAGACCCTATATGAAAACAATCAAACACAGCCTYGCCGTTCTCGGCCTGATCGCGGCMCCGGCTTTTGCCGCCAACSMGGTCAGCATCAACATCGACGCCGGCAAGCCCGGCCCGGTCATCAGCAAGTAYGTSTACGGCCAGTTCGCCGAACACCTCGGCACCGGCGTCTACGAAGGCATGTGGGTCGGCACSAAGTCGAACATCCCSAACACCCGRGGYTGGCGCAATGACGTCGTCGGCGCGCTCAAGGASCTGCATGTGCCGCTGGTGCGCTGGCCGGGCGGCTGCTTCGCCGACACCTACCACTGGCGCGACGGSATYGGCCCGCAGGACAAGCGMCCGAGCAACGTCTGGGGSASCCACGTCGAAGAGATCAACGCCGTCGGCACCCATGAGTTCTTCGACCTSATCGAGATGATGGGCGCCGACGCCTACGTCAACGGCAACGTCGGKWCCGGCAGCGTGCAGGAGATGGCCGACTGGGTCCAGTACATGACTGCGGAAGGCGGCTCGCCKCTGGCSAGGCTGCGCGCTCAGAACGGGCGCGAGAAGCCGTTCAAGGTCGCYTTCTTCGGTGTCGGCAATGAGTTGTGGGGTTGCGGCGGCAACATGAAGCCCGASTACTACGCSAGCCTGTACAGCAAYTACGAGCATTTCCTGTGGGSGYCMGAGAAGTCGCGGCCGAAGATGATCGCCAGCGGCGGCAGCGGCTTCGACACCGCGTGGACCCAGGTCCTGAGCAAGGAACTGAAGGGCCGCACGATCGGCATCACCGTTCACCAGTACACCGTCCCGACCGGCAACTGGGACGTCAAGGGCAAGGACCTCGGCTTCAAGGAAGGCGAGTGGATCTCGACCCTGGCCAATACCTTGAAGATGGATCAGCTCGTCAAGGATCACGTGGCCATCCTGGACAAGAACGATCCCCAGAAGAAGATCGGACTGATGGTCGACGAGTGGGGCACCTGGTATGACGAAGCAGGCGCCCGAAGCGCGCTGTTCCAGCAGAACTCCCTGCGCGACGCGCTGGTGGCGGCACTCAACTTCCACATCTTCCACGAGCATGCGGAGCGGGTCACTCTGACCACCATCGCCCAGATGGTCAACGTGCTGCAGGCGATGGTCCTGACGGACAAGGAGAAGATGGTCCTGACGCCGACCTACTACGCGTTCCAGATGTATGCGCCGTTCCAGGATGCCAAGTCGCTGCCGCTGGCCATCAAGGACAACACCAGCTACACGCTGGGCGCAACAACCATTCCGGGCGTGAGCGCTACGGCGGCGCGCGCCAAGGACGGCAAGGTGTACCTGGCGCTGGTCAACACCGATCCGTCCAAGGCGGTCGATGTCGCCGTCGACGTCGCCGGCACGAAGGTCAAGGGTGCGGCCGGCAAGGTGCTGACCTCGGCCGCGATGGACGCGCACAACACGTTCCAGAATCCGCAGGTCGTCAAGCCGGCGGC
>NZ_JBFULE010000449.1:0-4306 GCF_056400485.1 Roseateles sp. P5_B10 | reverse complement strand
GTCGTGAACGGCGAGGTGCTGGACCTGCACCGCCGCGACTTCCTGCGCAACCACCTGCGCGAGGCCCACCGCGCGATTGCCGACGGCGTGCCGCTGCACGGCTACTTCCTGTGGAGCTTCATCGACAACTACGAGTGGGAAGACGGCTACCAGCGGCGCTTTGGCATCGTGCACTGCGRCTACGCCACGCAGGTGCGCACCCCGAAGCTGTCGGCGCGCTACTACGCCGAAGTCATGCGCGAGCGGTGCATCCTGTGAACGCGAGCACCCTTCACCTGGAGCGCGTCGTGCCGCCGGCGGCGGATCGCCTGCCGATGCGGCAGAAGATCGGCTTTGGCCTCGGGTCCATCCTGGACATGTGGGGCCACTGGCTCTATCCGTCGCTGGCCTATCAGGTCTTCAACATCTTCCTCGGCGTGGCCCCCGGCCTGATCTCGACGGTGCAGATGATCAAGATCTTCGTCGACGCCGGCTCAGACGCCGTCTTCGGCTGGCTGTCGGACAACACGCGCACGCGCTACGGGCGCCGCCGTCCCTTCATCCTGGTGGGCGGCGTGCTTGCCGGCATCGGCCTGCCACTGATGTTCGCTGTCGGCAAGGGGTGGACCCAATCCGAGTACTTCATCTTCATGCTGGTCAGCACGGTGATCTACGTGCCCATCATGAGCTGCTTCAACATGCCCTGGAGCAGCCTTGGTGCGGAGATGACGCCGGACTACCACGAGCGCACGATGGTGATGGCGATCCGCAACGCCATCCAGAAGGGGCCCGAGCTGGCGATGTTCTTCGCCGCCCAGTTCACGACGCTGGCCATCTTCAACCAGGCCAACGGCAAGCCCGACATCCTGCGCGGCGCGCAGACCTATTGCGCCATCCTCGGCGCCATCATGGTGGCTGCTTCCATCGCCATCTTCCTGCTGGTGCGCGAGCGCTACTACGAGAAGCTGGTGTCGCGCACACAGACCCACATCCCGTTTGCCGACACGCTGTGGCGCACGCTGCGCTGCAGGCCCTTCCGCCATGTGCTGGGCATGATGCTGGCCTACGGCACCGGCACGGCCATGGTGGGCACGCTCGGCTACTACGCGACGGTCTACTACGTCTGCGGCGGCAACGTCGTGGAGGGCGCGAAGTGGAACACGGCCATGGGCCTGTCGGGCATGGCCTTCGGCTTCGCGGGCATCCCCTTCTTCGCGTGGATCGCGCGCCGCCAGGGCAAGCGGGTCGGCCTGGCGGCAGTGCTGTTCCTGGCCATTTGCGCCTTCATCGGCGACTGGTGGCTGTACGACCCGGCGCGGCCTTATCTGCAGCTGCTGGCCTGTGGCTTCGTGGCTTTCACAGGTGCAGGGTTCTGGACGCTGTACAACGCCACGCTGGGCGACGTGGTGGACTACGACGAGATGCAGACCGGCCAGCGCCGCGAGGGCTCGTTCTCGGCCTGCCAGTCGTGGATCTCCAAGGTCGGCATCGCGCTGGGCACGGGCGCCTCGGGCTGGATCCTGCAGTTCACCGGCTTTGACGCCAAGCTGGAGGCCCTGCAGACGCCGCACGCCATTTTTATGATGCGCATCCTGCTGTCCACCATCCCCGTCATCGGCCTGGTGCTGGCGCTGGTGTCGCTGCTGCGCTTCGAGCTGACCGAGAAGCGCATGGCCGAGATCCGCGTGCAGCTGGAAGCCACGCGGGGGCAGGTATGACAGCCACCGGAGCGCGTTGATTTCGCCACCCAGGTCGACGCAAAGCACCCCAAAACGATGATGCAGGAATGCAAGAAGAGCCCACGCCCTTCCTGGGCTCGATGGCATCTGCTCGCCCTGACCTTGACCTTGCTCGCGTGGGTGTGCCCATGTCCCGCTGAACCGGCGGTCTTGCGCATCGTGGCGCCGACCAGCCAGTCGATGCCGGTGCTCAGGATGGCTGAGCAGCGACCCGTCGCAGGTTTGCTCAAGGACCTGGGCGAGGTGTTCGCCCGGCAACTGGGGCTGAGCCCAGTTTTCCTGCCGCTCCCGAGCAAACGCGCGGCCCTGGCCGTGGAGTCTGGTGCCGCCGATCTGCTGTGCTACGCCAAGCCGGAATGGCTGGAGGCCGATGTGCTCTGGACGCAGCTTTTCCTGTCGGGCACGGGCATCATCGCGGCCGGCCCGGACTCGCCCGCCGTGTCGCAGTTGCAGGATCTGCGCGACGAACCACTTGGCACCGTGCTGGGCTACCGCTACCCGGCAATCGATCAGGTGCTGGCGCGGCCGATCGCCCGAGAGGACGTCGCCGACGCAGAGACGAATCTGCGTCGTCTGGCCCTGGGGAGAGTCCGCTACGCCGTGACGGACCGCGCCGCGTTGGCGCACTACGTCAAGAGCCATCCGACGTCAAACCTGCGCGAAGTGCTCGAGGTTGAGCCCTACCGGCTGGGCTGCGCGCTGTCACCGGCCAAGGCCGACCTCCTTCAGCCTCTGAACCGCGTCATCGATCGCATGCGCGTCGACGGCACGATGGAGAAGCTGCTGAATCGCTACCGCTGATCGGCAATCCAGCCCGGGTATTCACTGGTCTTACCAAATTTTCCATATGGCAAAGTGGCATGACCAAAATTTTGACTACTACTATTAAGAACCCCTTGTCGCGATGACCCCGCTCCAGGCCGAGTCCTCCACTTCATCGTTGCTGAGCATGCGCGGCGTCTGCAAGCGTTTCGACAGCGTCACCGCGTTGTCGGGCGTCGAGCTGGACGTTCGTCGCGGCGAGGTCCACGCGATCTGCGGTGAGAACGGCGCCGGCAAGTCGACGCTGATGAAGATCCTGAGCGGCGTCTATACACCCGACGAAGGCGAGATCCGCATCGACGGCCAGCCCGTCCGCATCGGCGGCCTGCATCACGCGCAGGAACTCGGCATCGTCATGATTCACCAGGAGCTGAACCTGGTGCCCCACCTGACCGTGGCCGAGAACATCTGGCTGGGTCGCGAGCCGCGGCGGGGCTGGTTTGTGGACAGGGCTCAGCAGCGCAAAGGCGCGCTCGCCTGCCTGCAGCGGCTGGGCATGGACATCGACCCGGATACCGAGGTTTCGGCCCTGTCGATCGCGCAGCAGCAAATGGTCGAGATCGCCAAGGCCCTGTCGATGGATGCGCGGCTGCTGATCATGGACGAACCCACGTCATCGCTCGGCGAGGCGGACGCTTCCCGCCTGCTGGCGGTGGTGCAGGAACTCAAGCGCTCCGGCGTGGGCATCGTCTACATCTCGCACCGGCTCGACGAACTGGACCACATCGTCGACCGCGTCACCGTGCTGCGCGACGGCCACTACATCACCACCCGTCACTGGGCCGAGACGTCGATCGACGAGATCGTCAGCCTGATGGTGGGCCGCGAGCTGAACCAGCAGTTCCCGCCGGCCACGCGCCAACCTTCCACCGACGTGCTGCTGCGGGTGCGCGGCCTGCGGCGCGAGGGTGTCTTCGGGCCGCTGGATTTCGAGCTGCGGCGCGGCGAGATCCTCGGCTTGGCCGGCCTGGTCGGCGCCGGCCGCACCGAGGTCGCACGGGCCATCTTCGGTGCCGATGCTGTCGATGGCGGTGAGATCGAACTGGATGGCCAACGCCTGCAGATCCGCTCGCCGCGCGATGCCATCGCTGCCGGCATCGCCTACGTCTCCGAAGACCGCAAGGCCCACGGCCTGGCGGTGAAGATGAGCGTGGCCCACAACATCACGCTGGCCAACCTGGGCGCGCTGGCCAGCGGCCTGGGCTTTATCGACGCGGCGCGCGAACGCAGCACGGYCGAGCGCTTCATCAGCCAGCTCGGCATCCGCACGCCGTCGCCGGACCAGATCGCGCGGCTGCTGTCGGGCGGCAATCAGCAGAAGGTGGTGATTGCCAAATGGCTGTTCCGTGAAGCGCGCGTGATCCTGTTCGATGAACCTACCCGCGGCATCGACGTGGGCGCCAAGTACGCCATCTACGAGCTGATGGACCGGCTCGCGGCCGAAGGCGTGGGCGTCGTGCTGATCAGCTCCGAGCTGCCGGAGATCCTGGGCTTGAGCGACCGCGTGGCGGTGTTCCGCCAGGGCCAGCTCGCCACGCTGCTGAACACCCGCACGTGCAGCCAGCACGACATCATGCACCATGCCTCCGTCGGCTCATCCGAGCCGGCCAAGCCCTCCATGGCATCCCTCGAACCGACGACATGAACGACCGCCAGAAAGACCTGATCCAAAAATTTGCCGCGCTGGCGGGCCTGCTCATCCTGGTGCTGGTGTTCTCGCTGACGAGCAACGCCTTCTTCTCGGTCGGCAACGCGATGACGGTGTC
>NZ_JBFULE010000448.1:0-4313 GCF_056400485.1 Roseateles sp. P5_B10 | reverse complement strand
GGCTCAAGCCGGGCGAGGGCAACGAGATCGAGGTGCAAGTCAGCGAGGCCTCGGCCGCCACGGCCACCGACATCGCCGAACGCCACGGCGACTACTGGGTGTTCGGTGGCATCTACCGGCCGGTGTGGCTGGAGGCGTCGCCGCTGCAGTCCATCGCGCACGTGGCCATCAACGCCCAGGCCAGCGGCGAGCTCACGGCCGACGTGACGCTGCGGGCGCCGCGCACGGTGACCCGGCTGGCGGCCCAGGTCACCACCCGCGACGGCACGGCCGTGGGCCAACCCTTCTCCACCGCGATTCCCACCGGCGGCGCCGGGCGCGTGCGCGTCCAGGGGCGGATCGACCAGCCGCTGCTCTGGTCCGCCGAAACGCCGCACCTGTACTTCCTGCAGCTCACGCTGTTCGAAGGCGACAAGGCCGTCCACCAGGTCAGCGAGCGCTTCGGCTTTCGGACCTTCGAGGTGCGCGAGGGCCGGGGCCTGTACCTCAACGGCCAGCGCATCATGCTCAAGGGCGTGAACCGCCACAGCTTCCGCCCGGAGACGGGCCGCGCCGTGTCACGCTCCCAGGCCTATGAGGACGCGCACCTCATCCGGTCCATGAACATGAACGCCATGCGCGTGGCCCACTACGCGCCCGAGAAGGCCTTCCTGGAGGCCGCCGACGAGTTGGGGCTTTACGTCATCAACGAGCTGAGCGGCTGGCAGAAGGCCCATGACACCGAGGTGGGCCGCAAGCTCGTGCGCGAGCTGGTGGAGCGCGACGTCAACCACCCCAGCATCCTGTTCTGGTCCAACGGCAACGAAGGCGGCTGGAACCGCGAGCTGGACGGCGACTTCGCCCTCTACGACCCGCAGGCGCGGCCGTTGCTCCACCCGTGGGAGGCTTTTGGCGGCATCGACACCAAGCACTACCCGCGCTACCCGGACCTGCAGCGCCGGCTGGCCGGCCCGCTGCTGGTGATGCCCACCGAGTTCCTGCACGGCTTGTTCGACGGCGGCCTGGGTGCCGGCCTGGACGACTACTGGCGGGCCATGAGCGCCTCGCCGCGCGGCGCGGGCGGCTTCCTTTGGAACCTGGCGGATGAAGGCCTCGTGCGCACCGACCAGGGCGGGCGCATCGACGTGTTCGGCACCTACGCGCCGGACGGCATCGTCGGCCCCCGGCACGAAAAGGAGCCCAGCTACTACACGGTCAAGGAGATCTGGTCGCCGGTGCAGATCGCGCCGCCAGTGCTGGACGGCCAATTCAACGGCGTGCTGAAACTGCGCAACGCGTTCGATTTCACGACGCTGGCGGCGGTGCGCTTCCAGTGGGAATGGATTCGGTTCGCCCAACCGCAGGACCGCAGCCCGGACGCCCGCGTGCTGGCGCAGGGCGACCTCACCGGGCCTGCCGCGGCCCCGCATGCCGCGGGTGAATTGAAGCTGCCGCTGCCCGCGGCCTGGCGCGAGGCGGATGCGCTGCGCCTGACGGCAACCCGCGGCGACGAGCATCTGTGGACCTGGGTCTGGGCAGCGCCCGACCGGCCCTCCCGCCTCGCACGCCAGCATGCCGGCGCGCCCGCGGTGGTAAGAGACGGCGACAGCATCCGGCTGCAAGCCGGCGCCATGTCCGCGCGCTTTGATGCCCGTACCGGCCTGCTGCTCGAACTCGCAAGGGGCGGCAAGGCGCAACCCTTGTCCAACGGGCCGCGCCTGGTGGTCGCCCGGCCCAGGCAGGCCGCCGAGCCAGCATGGATGGAACCGGCCGCCGCGGCCGACGGCGTCTACGAGTTCCCCACGCCGACGATGGCCAATGTTGCAACCATCGACCTCGGCATCACCGAGACCGATGGCTGGGCGAGCTTCAGGCTGGATCTGTCCGCCGATGGCCAGCGTTGGAAGACCGTCTTTGACGGCGCACGGGTGGCGCGCGACGGGCAGTCCTACATCTTCCCGCCCCAGGCCGTGAAGGCACTGCGCGTGACCCGCCTGGCGGGTGTGCGGCGCACGCCCTCGGTGGTGTCTCTGCGGCTGGCCTTCGAAGCAGACCGCTTCGCCGTACCAGCGGCTCAGGTCGCCGTGACCGCAGGCACCGGGCCGCAAGGCGCCTGGCTGGAAGCGCCTGGCGCCGGCGGGCTGGACCGCGTGCGCTGGACGCTCGGCGAGGACGACGACGGCGGCGTGCTTGCGCTGGACTACGGCTACCAGCTCCAAGGCCCCACGCTGTACCACGGTGTCGGCTTTGATCGGCCGCCCGTTGAGGCCAGCAAGCCCCGCGCGCTCGTGCGCGGGCCGAGCCCCGTCTGGCAGAACCGCCTGCGCGGGCCCGTGCTGGGTGTGTACGACATCGCATCGCCCGCCGGCTATTTCGCGGACCCGCGCTGGCTGCGGCTGAGCTCACCCGCTGGGGACCTCACCATCGTCAACGACGGGGCAGGCTATCTGCAACTGGGCGCGAGGCTGGCAGACTTCCCGACCACCAGCGTGGATTTCCCAGCCAGCGACATCGGCTTCCTGCACGCCATCCCCGCCATGGGCGCCAAGGGCCAGGCCGCAGACCTGACCGGGCCGGCGGGTGAGCCGGCCCTGGCGACGGGACGCTACGGCGGCCGGTTGCTGCTGCGGTTCTGACGGCCGCATGGCGCTGCCCGGTTGCACAACGATCACAGGAGACCCATTGAACCCCCTTCACGTCATGCGGGCCGCGGCTTGCGGCCTGCTCGCCCTGGCGGCCACGGCATCATCTCAGGCGCAAGACATCGCCCTGGGCCAACGACTGTTCGACAGCAACTGCGCCATGTGCCACACCGTGACACCGGACAGGCGCGCGCTGATGGGCCCCGGCCTGCATGGCATCGTCGGGCGCAGGGTGGGTGAAGCGCAGGGCTTCGGCTACTCGGCGGCACTGTCCGCGCTGGGTGCAAAGGGCAAGGTCTGGACGAAGGCGGAGCTGGACAGGTTCATCGCCGACCCCTCGGCCTATGCACCCGGCACCACCATGCCGATCAGCATGGCGGACAAGGCACAACGCCGGGCGCTGTTGGCCTATCTCGACAAGCTTTCGGCCTCTGCGGCCCAGCCGGCGGCGAGCACTGCGGCCAGCAAGCCGGCGGTCCCTGGTGCAGACGTGGGCAGCTGGAGTGCTGATCGACCGGGGCGGATCCACGAATGGAAGGTGTCCGACCTGCCCACGCCCTTCGCCACCGAAAGCGCAAGCAACGGGCCCCGCACGGTGCCACGCCCGGAAGGCACGTTGCCGTTGGTTCCCGAGGGCTTCAAGGTCAGCTTGTGGGCCAGGGACCCTGATCGCGGCCGCGTCATGGTCAAGGCACCCAACGGGGACATCTTCATCTCGTCCACGACGAAACGGCTGGTCAAGGTGTTCCGGTCGTCCACGGGCGAGACCGCCGATGTGGTGAGCACCTTTGCGTCGGGCATGGACCGCCCCTTCGGCCTGGCCTTCTGGCCGACAGGCTCCGACCCGCAGTACCTCTACGTGGCCTTCGTCAATTCCATCGTTCGATATCCGTACCGCAACGGCGACCTTGTGGCCGGCGGCGAACCCGAAGTGGTCGTTCCCAAGCTGTCCCAGGCCGTCGGCGCGCACTCGTCCCGGACGCTGGTGTTCTCTGCCGACGGACGCACGATGTTCCTGTCCATCGGCTCGGCGACGAACGTCGCCGAGGGCATCGGCAAGACGCCGCCCGAGCCGCTTGCCGGCTGGGAAGCCAAGCACGGCCTGGGTGCAGCCTGGGGTGAGGAGGAAGGCCGCGCCGTGGTGCTGGCGTTCGATGCCGATGGCAAGAACCGGCGCACCTATGCCGCGGGGCTGCGCAACTGCGTCGGCATGTACCTCTACCCACGCACCGGGAACCTGCTGTGCAGCGTCAACGAGCGCGATCTGCTGGGCGACAACCTGCCGCCGGACTACCTGACCCGGGTGAAGGAAGGCGCCTTCTATGGCTGGCCCTGGTTCTACATCGGCGCCCATGAAGACCCCCGTCTCGCCGGCCATCGACCCGACCTTCGCGACAAGGTGACAGCGCCCGATCTGCTGCTGACGGCGCACGCAGCACCACTCGGCATGGTCATGTATGAGGCGCCGCCGGCCGCTCCTGCGGCGTTTGCGAAGGCCTACGACGGCGACCTGTTCGTCGCCTTTCACGGCTCCTGGAACCGGCAGACGCGCACGGGTTCGAAAGTGGTCCGGGTGTTCATGAAGGATGGCGTGCCGACGGGCCGCTACCAGGACTTCGTGACGGGTTTCGTCGCCAGCGACACCGAAGTCTGGGGCCGGCCCAGCTCGGTCGCCGTGCAGAAGGACGGCTC
>NZ_JBFULE010000447.1:0-4324 GCF_056400485.1 Roseateles sp. P5_B10 | reverse complement strand
GAATCGGTCCAGCCGATTCCGAGCATTCCCATCGCCTCATGGCGTGCTGCTCAACATGACCTCGACCTTCCTGGTCTGAGCCTCTGGGTCACGTAAACTCGCGGCCCATTGCGGGTGTAGTTCAATGGTAGAACTTCAGCTTCCCAAGCTGACTACGTGGGTTCGATTCCCATCACCCGCTCCAAATGCCAACGGCCCCACTCGGGGCCGTTCGCATTTGGACAGGGCCTTGGGATGAGAACCCACCCGGGTTCGCTCAAGGACAGCCGGTGGCTGTCCTTGGACGGCGCCGTGCGCCGGGCCGAGTACCAGCGAGGCCGATGGATCGGTCCGACCGATCCATCGCATTCCGAGCATTCCCTTCGCGCCGCCGTCAGCCCTCTACCCAGCTGACGCGCCCCCTCCCCGCCGCCTTCGCCAAATACAGCGCCTTGTCCGCCGCCTCGACGAGCCCCTGGGCCTGCGAACCCGCCGACACCCCCAGACTGATCGTCACGCAGCCTTCCACCCCCGGATGCGGCAAGGACAAGGCCCTCACCGTGTCCTCCATCAACTGCGCCACCCCGATCGCTCCTGCCAGATCGGTGTCCGGCAGCAGGCAGACGAACTCCTCTCCGCCGTAGCGCGCCAGCAGATCGGTCGGCCGCCGCAGGCAAGCTCGCAATGCCGCCGCCACGCGCCGCAGGCAGTCGTCCCCCGCCAAATGCCCCAGCGCATCGTTGTAGCGCTTGAAGTGGTCGACATCGGCCAGCACGATGGCCAGCGGCGAGCGCGAGCGCTGCGCACGCCGGGCCTCGGCGATGAAGCGCTCGTCGAAATGCCGGCGGTTGTGCACGCCGGTCAGCCCGTCGATGAAGGCGAGCTCGCGCAGCAGGTCGGACTGCGCTTTCAAGGTCAGCTGGGTCCGCACCCGCGCCCGCACGACGGTGGGGTTGAAGGGTTTGGTGATGAAGTCAGCCGCGCCGGCGTCCAGCGCGCGGGTCTCGTCCTCGGGCTGGTCCTGCGCGGTCACGAAGATGACGGCGATGGAGCGCAGCAGCGGGTCGGCCTTCAGTTCGGCGCAGAGCTGGTGGCCGTCCATGCCGGGCATCTGCACGTCCAGCAGCACGAGGTCGGGCTGGCGGTCGCGGCACAACTGCAGGGCGCGGCTGCCGTCGGTGGCCATCAGCACCTGGCAATCGCTCGCGAAGACGCGGTGCAGGGCCTGGATGTTGACCGGCTGGTCGTCGACGATGAGCAGGCGCGGGCGGCGGCCGGCCGGCGCGTGGCCGGGCGTCAGCGGTGCGCGGTCAGGCAGGGAGAGCTGCATCATGGTCGGGCTTCCAGCGTCGTGCGCAGGCGGTGGCACAGCGTCAGCGCAGTGCCGAAGTCGAGGGCTTCCATGGCCGAATCGAGGGCAATCACGGTGCCTTCGTCAACCTCGTGCCGCAGCCGCTCGCGCAGGCCCTGGTAGAAGTCGAGCGCAGCGAGGTCGGCGCCGTCGAGCAGTTCGGCGAGGGCATCCACGTGCTGGGCGAGGCTGCCGGGCGCTGCGGGCCGCTGCTGTTCGGCGAGATCGTCGTGCAGGGCCTGGCGGGCGTGCAGGTCGGCGGCGAGCCGGTCCAGCGCGGCGAGGTCGGCCTGGCGGCGCTCGAGAAAACGGCGGCGCCAGTCTTCGTCGGGCGCGCCGGCATGTTCACCTTCGGCGGCCAGGGCCGCCAGTTCCCCCGCGCCGAGCATGGCGGCCAGCCCGCGGTAGCCATGCAGGCCGCGCGTGGCGGTACGGCCACCCTCGGCCAGGGCCCGGGCGAGCTTGCGATCCTGTTCGTGCAGGGCGGCCAGCGTGCGTTCGAACAGCTCAATGCGGCCGGACATGCGCGCCAGCGCCTCGGCCAGAGCGATGCCGGCACGGCCCGCGTCGGCCAGCAGGGTGGGGGGCAGTTCGGCGGTCACTGTCCTGGGCGCCGTGGGCGCAGCGCCGCAGCGCCGGCTGATCACGGCGACCAGCACGTCGGGGTCGAAGGGCTTGCCGATGTGCTCGTCCATGCCCGCCTCCAGGCAGGCATGGCGTTCGGCGTCCAGCGCGCCCGCCGTCATCGCGATGATGGGCAGGGTCAGGCCCAACTGGCGGCGGATCAGCCGCGTCGCCGTCGTGCCGTCCATCACGGGCATCTGCACGTCCATCAACACGGCGTCAAAGCCGCGCCGGCCACGGGACTGGGCAAGCAGGGTCAGGGCCTGCTGGCCGTCGCCGGCCAGGCTGACCTGGGCGCCTTCCAGTTCAAGCAATTCGCGAGTGACCTGCTGGTTGCCGGGGTTGTCCTCGACGACGAGCAGGTGCAACCCGGCCAGCCGCTGCGGTGCTGGTTCGGGCGGCTCGCCGTCACTGCAGCGTGCCTGGATGGCCGCGCTGACGGCCTGGTTCAGCAGGGTCGCGGTGATGGGCTTGACGAGGAAGCCGTCGAGCAGGGCCTGCTCGGCCGCGCTGCGCTGGGCCAGGCGCTCGCGGTCGTAGCTGGTGACCATCAGGATCAGCGGCTCGGGGCCGAGGCGCTGGCGCAGGTGCACGGCGGTCTGCCAGCCATCCATGCCGGGCATGACCCAGTCGAGCAGCACGACCTCCGGCGTGCCGCTGGTGATCAGCTCCAACGCCTCGGCGCCGCTGGCCGCCAGGCGCGCCGTCCAGCCCAGGGATTGGGCCAACGTGCCGATGACCCGGCGCGCCTCGGCATGGTCGTCGATGACGAGGGCCTGCAGGGCCTGGCGCGGCACCGGGGCGGCCTCCTCGGCGGGCAAGGGGAAGCTCAGCGTGAAGCTGAAGCGGCTGCCCTGGCCGGGCGTGCTTTCGACGTGGATGTCGCCGCCCATCAGGCGCACCAGGCGGCGGCTGATGGCCAGGCCCAGGCCGGTGCCGCCGAAGCGCCGCGCCGTCGACGCCTCGGCCTGGGCAAAGCCCGAGAAGATGCGCTGCTGCTGCTCGGGCGCGATGCCGATCCCGGTGTCGCGCACCGAGAAGGCGAGCACGACGCTGCTGGCGTTCTGCGACACGAGCGAAATGCCGAGCACGACCTCGCCGGCCTGCGTGAACTTGATGGCGTTGCCCGCCAGGTTGATGAGCACCTGCTGCAGGCGCAGTGCATCGGCGACCACGACCGGGGGCAGGGCGGGGTCGAGGTCGAACAGCAGCTCGAGCTCGCGCTTGTCGACGTTGGCGGCCAGGATGACGGAGAGGTCGCGCAGCAGCTCGTCCAGGCGTGTCGGGTGCGGGTCCAGGCCGAGGTGGCCGGCTTCGATCTTGGAGAAGTCGAGGATGTCGTTGAGCAGGCCGAGCAGGCCACGCGCGGCGCCTTCGCTCTTGACGGCGTAGTCGCGCTGGCGGGCGTCCAGCGGCGTCTTCTGCAGCAGGCGCAGCATGCCCAGCACGGCATTCATCGGCGTGCGGATCTCGTGGCTCATATTGGCCAGGAAGCGCGTCTTGGCTTGCGACGCGCGTTCGGCGGCGAGACGGGCCTGGGCCTGAGGCGTCAGGTCGAGGACTGTCAGCACGAGGCCACCATCGGGAAGGGGCGCCGTGCGCGCCTCAATGAGGCGCTCGCCGGTGCGGTAGGTCTCGAGGCGGTTGGCGCGCTGGTCGCGGCCCAGGGCCAGGGCCGCGTCGACCGCGGCGCGGGCCTGTTCGCCTTCGCCATAGTCGCCGCGCGCGGCGAAGAAGAGGATCAGGTCGTCGAAGCGCAGCGGCGGTTCTTCGAAGAGGGAGGCCGGCACGTTGAGCAGGCGCTCGAACTCGGCGTTGTGCACCAACAGACGCCGTTCGGCGTCGAAGACGGCCAGGCCGCAGGGCAGGTGTGCAATGACCTCGCGGATCAGCGGGCTGGGCGTGCCGGGGGAGGGGCCCGCGGCCGCAGGCCCGGCCTGAGGCTGGGCGTCACCGCCGGCTTGCATGTCCCACGCCATCACGCCCCCGAGCCGCTGCTGCCCGGCCAGCAATGCCGGGCGCTTCGAGTCTAGGGCGACCCCGTCAAGGCGCCGGGGTGGGGTCGCTACAAGAAGTTACAGGTTTGCCCTAGTCGCGCACGATGCGGCCAGGCGCCGCCTGGGAAAGCGCCTGCGGGTTGTCGCGCAACAGCTCGACGAGGGCGTCGATGTCGGTGCCGAGCACGGCGCGGTCGCGCCCATGCTTGAAACCCGCCTGGGCGTCGCCGCCTTCAGAGAGGAAGTTGTTGATGACGACGCGGTAGTTGCGCGCCGGATTCACCGGTTCGCCGTTGATGCGCGGGTCGACGAGTTGGGCGACGCCATCGGCCGCCGCGCGCCAGTGGTAGCGCAGCGTCGACGAGGGCTGCAG